>JAUYSE010000111.1 GCA_030696465.1 Legionellaceae bacterium | reverse complement strand
TTTCCAAAGAGTGCACTTTGACTGACGGCCTTATAGGCATCTCCTGCCTGTTCTATCCAGGGTTTATCGCCAAAGAAGGCACTACGATTAACTGCTTTGAATGCTTTACCGAATATGTATTTTTTTCCAAAGAGTGCACTTTGACTGACAGCCTTATAGGCATCTCCTACCTGTTCTATCCAGGGTTTAGATCCAAAAAGAGCGCTACGATTGACGGCTTGGAATGCTTCTCCAAAAGTATATTTTACACTTTTGCTGACGGCTTTATAGGCATTTCCTGCCTGTTGTATCCAGGGTTTATCACCAAAGAAGGCACTACGATTGACAGCTTGGAATGCTTTCCCGAAAATGTATTCTTTACCAAAGAGCGCACTATTACTGACGGCTGTATAGGTTTTTCCTGCTTGCTCTATCCAGGGTTTATCACCAAATAAGGGACTACGATTGACTGCGTTGAAAGCTTCGCCGAATTTGTATTCTTTGCCAAAGAGGGCACTATTGCTGACGGCTGTATAGGTTTTTCCTGCTTGCTCTATCCAGGGTTTATCACCAAATAAGGCACTACGATTGATTGCGTTGAAGGCTTCGCCGAATTTGTATTCTTTGCCAAAGAGCGCACTATTGCTGACGGCTTTATAGGCGTTGCCAAATTGATAGTCTTTCCCAAAGAGCGCTGAATTACTAATGGAGCGAAAAGCACTTTTTCCTTTTTCTACATTGGTGAAAAATGCAACGATAATGCCAAGTACCAAGCCTACTCCAAGCCCAACCCCTTTTCTAATTGCATTGAGGCCCTCAGAAGCTATTCCTACCATAATACCGAGGCCTTTACGTGCAACATTGAAAACTTCGGCAACGGCGGCGATGCCAACGCCGATAAGATTGCGAGCGGCATTGAAAATTTCAGCGATGACGCCAAACATCACGCCAGCACCGAGCCGAGTGATATTAAGAATTTCTGTGACGGCGGCGACAGCAACGCCGATGAGATTACGAGCGGCATTGAGTATTTCAGCGATGACGCCAAACATAATGCTAGCACCGAGCCGAGTGATATTAAGGATTTCTGCGATGGCAGCGACCGCAACACCGATAAGATTGCGAGCAGCATTAAGTCCTTCAGCAACCACTCCGAAAACAATGCCAAGTCCTTTACGTGCGATATTTAATACTTCAGCAATGCCGGCAAAGACAATCCCTACCACATTGCGTAATGCGTTGAGACCCTCCGCAACCACTCCGAAAACCACCCTTGCTCCTTGGAGGGCCAAATTGAATCCTTCTGCAAAAATACCTATCACAACACCGGTCGCATTCCGCGCTGCGTTGAGGATTTCGGCAGCGATACCAAAAACAATGCCCGCGCCTTGGCGTAGAATATTCATACCTTCTGCAACAATACCCGCAACAATACCGAGGCTATTTCTTGCTGCATTTAAGATTTCGGCGAGTATCCCCGCAGAAAACCCTGCAACATTCCTAAGTGTATTGAGGACTCCTGCAATGCCTGCCGCTAAAAATCCTATGGTTGGCCTAAAAACCATAGATATTCCTGTAAATATTCCACTTAGAATAGTGCTAAAAAACTCTCTTATTCTCCCGGTTAGGGTTTGAGGTTTTGCGCTCATAGACATTACCTTGTGTCGTGGGTTTATTTTTTGCCACATAGCAATATATTAGCCCATGCGAATGTATTTATCCAGTCAAGAGTGCGTAATTTTTGTTGGATAATAGCTTGTGATGCAGCCATTCCCGCCCAACCCCAAAATGTTACCAACAAGGCTTTTCGAATAAAGGGCTTTCGTAAACCTTCACGGCGCAAGGACGCGCCGTGAGAGCGTCAGGATGACTTTATGCGTGTTTACGAAAGCCCTTTATTCGATAAGCCTTGGTACCACTAATATAATCAGGCGCGAATTCCTGCTGGTGATGAACTTTACTATTCAAGAACCTTTTTTTCCTCTATGATAGAATCTCATTTGAACGTTGTATTATAAACAGACGACATATGTGGCTTGTTAGAATCGCCCTCTCACGTCCTTATACGTTTATCGTACTTGCCATGATGCTGTTAATCTTAGGCATCCTCTCTATATTGCGCACGCCAACCGATATTTTTCCGACGATTAACATTCCTGTTGTCAGTGTGGTCTGGAATTATAACGGATTGCCACCCGACGAAATGGCGAATCGAATTACTAGTATTTTTGAGCGCGCAGTGACTACCACGGTCAATGATATTGAGCATATTGAGTCAGAATCACTTATTGGCGTAAGTGTTACAAAATTATTTTTTCAACCGGGCGTCGATATTGCGGTAGCTATTGGTGAAGTAACCGCGATCGCACAAACCTTATTGAAAATGTTACCCCCTGGAACCAATCCCCCTTTAATTCTGAGTTATAACGCCTCTTCTGTACCTGTGATGCAGTTGGTCTTATCTAGTAAGACGCTTTCTGAGCAAAAACTATATGATGTAGGGAATAATTTTATTCGCACTCAGTTAGCGACCGTACAAGGGGCGGCACTGCCTTTTCCTTATGGAGGAAAAACGCGCCAAGTATCGGTCGATATTGATACGAAAGCGATGCAAGCCTATGGGGTTTCTGCGCAAAATGTAAATGCAGCAGTAAATGCGCAAAGCGTGATTGTGCCGGCAGGAACCCAAAAAATGGGGCCGTATGAATATATTGTTAAAATGAATAGTAGCCCAACGATTGTTGATTATTTGAATGACTTACCGGTGAAAACCAGTCCTAATCATGTGTTATATGTGAGGGATGTCGCACATGTTCGAGATGGTTTCTCGCCACAAACCAATATTGTGATCGTTAATGGTGTACGCGCGGTGATGATGTCCGTTCTCAAAACAGGTAGCGCATCTACGCTGCGTATTATCAGTCGCGTTAAAGAGATGTTACTCCAGATTAAAGAGAGCTTACCCGCGGGATTAGATCTGGCGATTTTTGGAGATCAATCGCTGTTTGTCCGCACGGCAATACAGGGGGTTATTGTTGAGGGCGTTAGTGCCGCAGCATTAACGGGACTGATGATTTTATTATTTTTAGGCAGTTGGCAAAGTACATTCATTATCACGATATCTATACCTCTTTCTATCTTGGCCTCGATCAGCATTTTGTCTTTTTTGGGGGAAACGATCAATATCATGACCCTGGGCGGCTTGGCACTTGCAGTGGGTATTTTAGTAGATGATGCAACGGTAGCCATTGAAAATATTAATTGGAACTTAGAGCAGGGTAAAGAGGTTAAACAGGCCATTTTAGATGGGGCAGAACAGATTGCTATTCCCGCATTGGTTTCTACTTTATGTATCTGTATTGTGTTTATTCCTATGTTTTATCTTGGTGGAGTGGCGCAATACTTGTTTGTCCCTCTTGCAGAGGCGGTTATTTTTGCAATGTTATCATCCTATTTTTTGTCGAGGACTTTGGTCCCGACGATGGCAAATTATTTATTACGCCCCCATCAAGTAAATGTGGAGATGAACGCTGCTTCGAGCTCTTTACTGACGCGGGTTCATCAAGGTTTTGAGTTGCGTTTTGAGACGTTAAGACGTCGATATCACGATGTATTGAAATGGATCTTACAGAATGCTGTATTGTTTATGGGGTATTTTATGGGCGGTGTTTTACTCATATTACTTTTCCTTTGGCCATGGCTGGGGTCAAATTTTTTTCCGACAGTGGATGCAGGACAAATTAAGTTACATGTGCGTGCTCCGACAGGAACTCGCGTAGAAGAAACCGCGCGGCTTGCCTCACAGATTAATAAAATGATTCGAGAAGTGATTCCGGCTCAAGAATTGGATGGGATTATCGATAATATTGGCTTACCCGTGAGTGGCATTAACTTATCTTATAGTAATTCCGCGACAGTTGGGCCAGAGGATGTTGATCTGCTGATTTCTTTAAAGAAGCCCCATCGACCGGTATTAGAGTATCAACGGAAGTTACGTAGCCGATTGCTGAATGATTTTCCGGGGATTACGTTTGGTTTTTTACCCGCGGATATTGTGAATCAAATTCTTAATTTCGGACTACCCTCCCCAATTGATTTGCAAATTACCGGTCTTAAAGCGGTACAGAATCAGACCTATGCCAACCTGTTGTTAGATAAATTGAAGCGCATTCCTGGCATGGTCGATGTACGCATACTCCAGGCGAATAATTATCCAGAGTTGTTTGTAGACGTCAATCGTAGTCGAGCGAAAGAGCTTGGTTTTACACAGTTAGATGTTGCGGCAAACTTGTTAATTTCTTTATCGGGAAGTTTTCAGACGACGCCTAATTTTTGGGTTGATCCTAGCAATGGTGTTTCTTACTCAATCGTGACGCAGACGCCTCAGTATGCAATGGATTCATTACAAACATTACGCAACATTCCAATTACCAATGCTTCTATGAGCACCCCTATGCAAATTTTGGGGGCGATAGCGGATATTCAGAGAAAATGGGTGCCTGTTGTGGTTTCTCATTATAATGTGCAACCGGTGATTGATATTTTTGCGGGGGTTCAAGATCGTGATCTGGGTAGTGTGGCCAAAGATATTCAAAAATTATTGAAACAAACGCAAAAAGATCTTCCTAAAGGGAGTCAGATATCATTACGTGGGCAGGTGGAAACCCAACAACAGGCTTTCACAGGCCTTTATATTGGAATTTTGTTTTCTATTATGCTTATTTATTTGTTGATTGTTGTTAATTTTCAATCTTGGATTGATCCTTTTATTATTATTACGGCACTTCCTGCTGCGTTGGCAGGGATCGCCAGTATGTTATTTATTACCCACACTACGCTGAGTGTACCGGCTTTGACCGGTGCTATTATGTGTATGGGGGTTGCAACCGCGAACAGTATTTTAGTGGTTAGTTTTGCACGACAACATTTAAATGAAGGGAATGATCCGTTTACGGCAGCATTAGAGGCCGGGGTAACGCGTTTACGTCCGGTCATGATGACCGCTTTGGCTATGATTATTGGTATGTGTCCTATGGCACTTGGTTTAGGGGAGGGGGGGGAGCAAAATGCACCTTTAGGACGTGCAGTGATCGGGGGCTTATCATTTGCAACGCTAGCTACTTTGTTATTTGTGCCAACTGTCTTTTATTTCATTCACAATCGTAGGCGAGCTTGATATGGATGTCATTCTTCAAAAGATACGTGCTCAGAGAGGCATTCAGCTATTTCTCTTTGGGATATTTATCGTATTGCTGGTGTTAATTTTAAACAGGGTTTGGGCCGCCATTATTTTACATTACCGGACCAATGCTCAGGCAGTTGAGGTGGTGAGTACGGTAGCTGCGGTACGTGCCCCAGTAGAAGAAAATATTACTTTACCCGGAACTTTATGGGCTTGGCATGAGGCGCCTATTTATGCACGTACCAATGGCTATATTAAAACATGGTTGGTGGATATAGGCGCGGTTGTTAAAGCAGGCGACTTATTAGCGGTCATTGAAACGCCGGAATTAGATGCACAATTACGCCAAGCAGAGGCGGATGTTAATGTCGCGATTGCTAAGAATGAGCTGGCACAAATAACTGCTGTGCGTTGGAAAAATTTATTAAAAACAGATTCGGTTTCCACGCAAGAAAGAGATGAAAAAGTGGATAGGGCGCGAGCCTTGCAGGCTGAGGTTGTTTCTAGCCAGGCATATCGAGATAAATTACGTGAGCTGGTAGGTTTTGAAAGGATTACTGCTCCTTTTTCAGGGACTATCTCTGCACGAAATACGGATATTGGTGCATTGATAAATGCAGGAAGTAATCCCGATGCTCGTCCCTTGTTTCGTCTCGTGCAACATGATCCTTTGCGGGTGTATGTCAAAATTCCAGAAAGCTATGCGTCTAGAATAAAGCCAGACATGCAGGTGCAGCTAACGGTCCCAGAGCATCCGGGAAAGTTTTTTTCTGCCACTTTATTACAGACGGCGCATGCCATTGATCCCCACACGCGCACTTTGCTGGCTCAATTTATGGTGCACAACAAAGATTATGCCTTATTGCCCGGGGGGTATACGCAAATTCATTTTAAAATGCCCACGGTGGCGCATGCGATACATTTACCGGTGAATACATTGCTATTTCGTGCTGAAGGCTTGCAAGTGGCGACTCTAGATAAAAATCAAAGAGTCGTATTGAAATCCATTACGGTTGGGCGAGATTTTGGAACCGTAGTTGAAATTGACTCTGGCATACAAGCAGGGGAAGCTATCATTCTGAATCCACCAGATTCTATTTTTGATGGACAACAAGTGCGTTTGCAGTCGCAGGCAGATCCCGCCAAAAAGAGTATCGCATGAATATACTCATGTTCTTTAGAAAATTAGTTGCTGTTGCGTTACTGCTTAGTTTAGAGGCTTGTTCGTTCGCGCCGCCTTATCAAGTACCAGAGATGTCTTTGCCGGCAAACTATAAAGAAACGGGGACTTGGCTACAGGTGAAATCGCCGGTGCAATTAACCGAGCGCTCTTGGTGGAAACTGTTTCATGATGATACGTTGAATGTATTAGAAAAAAAGGTGAGTATCAGCAATCAAAACTTAAAGGTTGCCTGGGCACAATATCAGAAAGCCTTGGCAATTGCCCAATCAATACGCTCTGCAGAATACCCAACTATTATTGCTATAGGGAACTCCGTGCGACAGCAAAGTTCAAAGACGGCTGCAAATACAGTACCCGGGCTTGCTACCTTATATAATAGTTTTTTATTAACCAGCGAGCTGACATACGAAATAGACGCGTGGGGAAAAGTGCGTAATGCAGTAGTTTCAGGTAATAGTTCTGCACGTGCGAGTGAGTTTGATTTGGCGGCAGTGAATTTAAGTTTACACGCCACCATGGCAAAAGATTATTTTAAATTACGCGGATTGGATGAATCACAGCGAATTTTAGATATGACCGTGCGTGCTTATCAGAAGGCTTTATATTTAACGCAACAGCGTCATAAAGGGGGCATTGCACCTATAGCCGACGTGGATCAGGCCATTACGCAACTGGAAAACGCCAAAACATTGGGCGCGGATAATCGTTTAAAACGTGCAAAAATCGAGCATGCGATGGCGGTGCTTGCGGGTGAAATGCCCGAAAGCTTTAGCATTCCTCCTCGAAAAACGGTCTTGAAAGTGATTAAGGTCCCTCCTTATTTACCTTCTACTTTGTTAGAGCATAGGCCAGATGTTGCGGCAGCAGAAGAGCGTGTACGCGCGGCGAATGCGGATATTGGGGTTGCTCGAGCCGCCTTTTTTCCGGAATTAAATTTGATAACATTGCTGGGCTTTCAAAGTGCACAGTTGAGTAATCTTTTTTCAGCGCCCAGTTTATTTTGGTCGTTAGGGCCACCAACGATATTGTCTTTAGTGCAGTCGGAGGCGACAGGGATTATTTTTGATGGGTTTAAATTACAAGCTCAATTAAAGTATGCAAAAGCCAGTTATTTTCAGACGGTGAGTAGTTACCGACAAACCGTGCTGACGGCCTTTCAAGAGGTCGAGGATGCTTTAGTTGCCATCCATCGCTTGGAGGAAGAGAACGGCAGCCAAACATTATCGACGGCGGCGGCAAGACGTGCATGGTATCAAGAAAATCAACGCTATAAAGGAGGTATTGTGACTTTTCTAAGTGTTGTAATTACGGAAAATCAGGCGTTGCAAGCGGAGTTGGCTTTGGTCAGCATTCGCACTCGACTTCAAATGAGCTGTGTGCAGTTGATACAAGTGTTAGGGGGCGGGTGGAAAGAGCCGTCGATGGAGAGGAAGGGATAGCAGTGGGTATGTAAATTGAGCGTGTTAGGATGACTTTATGCGTGTTGACGAAAGCCCCTTATACCCCTTGATATAAAATTGCTGGAAAACCCTCTTAAAAATGTCAAAAATTTGCGAAGCAATCAGGCCTTCAACCACAAGGCGAGAGCACAGTATTGCAAACGGTCAATAAGTGCTGAAATGGAATCAATGAGGGATAATGCTGCAACGGACAACCATTGTTTTTGGCATCATTATAGTTAATATATCCTTGTTTTTTGTCAATATTAATGCAAAAGCACAAAGATATATTTCTTTTTAGAGATCTCGGTCATGGAGCGAAGCATTGAAAAAGATCTGTTGCATTGGAAGCAACAAGAAAATCACATGCCTATTCTTTTACGAGGTGCGCGTCAAGTAGGAAAATCTTATGTGGTTGAGAAATTCGGACGCCATCATTTTCATAATATTGTGACCGTTAATTCTAAGATTGTTCCTATTGAAGTGAAAGCGGGCTCAACGGGACATTTAAAATCATTGCATTTGTTGATGAGTGAGAAAAATATGAATCTGGGTATTAGGGTGTCACAACAAGCACTTCACTTTGATGGTCGAATTTTGTCGGTCCCTTTTTATTTGGTGAGTGAAATTCCTCGATTGGTCAACGACATCAATCGACACTAACCCCATTGATGTCTATTTTATTCAGCAACTCTCGTGTGGCGGCGACTGGGTCTGCTGCTTGGGTAATGGCCGAGATGACGGCGATACCTTTCACCCCTGTTGCTAAAACATCGTCTATATTTTGAGCGGTGATTCCGCCAATGGCGACCAAGGGGTAAGGTAGGGTGCGTTGCCAATGTTGTAATTGGGTTAGCCCCTGTGGTGGAGAAGAAACGACTTTGCTGTTGGTTGGAAAAATAGGGCCGCAGGCGATATAGGAAGGGCGTATGGCTTGTGCGCGGGCGACTTCGAGCGGATTATTAGTACTAATACCTAAATAGGCATGCGCGCGATATATTGCATCAATATCTGCTGTTTCTAGATCTTCTTGACCTAAGTGAATGCCTTCTGCCCCTAAAGCCAAGGCTAACTCCCAATAATCATTAATAAATAAAGTGGCATTATATTGTTTTGCCAGTGCAATGCTTTTCTTGATTTCTGTTTCTAAACACAGTGCTGGATCTTTAATACGTAATTGTATGGTTTTCACGCCTAGAGGTAATAATTTCTCAAGCCAATGACTATGGTCAACAATGGGGTAGAGTCCGATTGTGCAAGGTGGGAAGGGCTTGGCGGCGGAGTTTAAAGGTTTGTTACCGGTGAGGTGCATTGTCAAGCCTCGTTTTAACCGAACTTGAGGTAGACTAGTCTTTGTTTTTTTTCTTGTCAATGGTATAAATATAACATAAGGTTTGCCAAAGTCTTTTATCTGAGCCGCGACCGTTAGGAAGAGGATCGTTTTGAAACATCAAACTGCTCCGCTTCTTAACGGTCGCGGCTCGGATAGATCGTGCTAATTTTACTCATAAGATGCGTTTGGCTTCGCTTGTGGGTGGAGTTTTGGTGTTGGGCGGGAAGGGCTGATATAATATTTTTTATTTTGTGAGGGGTTTTATGCCATCTTTTGATATGGTCTCTGAAGTAAATACCGTCGAATTACGTAACTCTGTCGATAACGCGGTACGTGAAGTAGGGACGCGCTTTGACTTTCGAGGGATAGAAGCCAGTATTACGCTGAGTGATTTGACGGTTACTTTACGCTCAGAATCAGATTTTCAGGTCAGACAATTAGAAGATCTTTTTCGCAGTCATTGTTCTAAGCGCAATTTACTGACTTTTGGTGTGGATATTGAAAAAGAGCCCATACATAGTGGAAAATTTTATTCGCTGAATATGGTCTTTAAGCAAGGTATAGAACAGCTTGTGGCGAAAGAAATCGTGAAGTTGATTAAAGACAGTAAAATCAAAGTGCAGACCTCTATTCAAGGGGAAAAGATTCGCGTTACGGGTAAAAAAAGAGATGATTTACAGGAAGCTATCGCGCTTTTAAAAAAATCGGAAATATCTGTTCCGCTGCAGTTTGAGAATTTTCGGGATTAGGTAGGGTGCCTCAGTAATTCCGAAATCCATTGACTCTCACCTCATTGGTTTATATATTGATTATATACCCATGACGCAGGAGCATATGGACGTGAGTAAATGCCCTTATATGACCACGGAAGCAGGCATTCCTGTGGCAGACAATCAAAACAGTTTGACCGCAGGTCCTCGAGGCCCCATATTGATGGCAGATCATCAGTTGATGGAGCGGATGGCGCATTTTAACCGAGAGAGAGTACCTGAACGGGTTGTGCATGCAAAGGGTGCGGGAGCCTATGGGAAATTTACGGTAACGGCGGATATTACTCGTTATACCTGTGCAAAATTATTCTCAAAAATAGGCAATGAATGCGAGCTTTTTATCCGCTTCTCAACGGTGGCTGGTGAGCAAGGCTCCGCAGATACGGCACGCGATCCGCGTGGATTTGCTTGTAAATTCTATACGGAAGAAGGCAATTGGGATTTAGTCGGTAACAATACGCCAGTATTTTTCGTTCGTGATCCACTGAAATTTCAAGATTTTATTCACTCACAAAAAAGACATCCACAAACCGGCCTGCGTGATAATACGATGCAGTGGGATTTTTGGAGTTTGTCGCCAGAATCTTTACATCAGGTGACTATTTTATTTTCGGATAGAGGCATTCCTGCGACCTATCGTCATATGAATGGATATTCCTCACATACTTATAGTGTTTGGAACGAGCAGGGCGAGCGGTTTTGGGTGAAATGGCATTTAAAAACGCAGCAGGGAATTCAGTGTTTAACGGATAGTGAAGCCAGTAAAATTGCGGGTTCAGATTTAGATTATCACCGCCGAGATTTATTGAACGCTATAGCAAATAAAGAGTATCCACGCTGGCGCGTACAATTACAAATTATGCCAGAACGTGATGCAGAGACCTACCCTATTCATCCCTTTGATCTCACAAAAGTCTGGCCCCATAAAGATTATCCAGTGGTAGATGTGGGCATTCTAGAGTTGAACCGCAATCCGGAAAATTATTTTGCAGAAGTCGAGCAAGCGGCCTTTGAGCCTGGAAATTTACCGCCAGGTCTAGGGGCTTCACCAGACAGAATGTTGCAAGCGCGTTTGCTGTCTTATGCGGATACGCATCGTTATCGAATTGGCGTGAATTATGCAGCACTTCCGGTGAATAAACCACGTTGTCCGGTGCGCACCTATAATCGTGATGGGCATATGCGATTTGATGGGAATTTTGGTGGGCAGGTGAATTATCAACCGAATAGTTTTGAGGGGCCAATAGACGATAAGCGCTTTAAAGAGCCGCCTTTAAAAATATCCGGAGATGCGGATCGATATGATCATCGACAAGGGAATGATGATTATAAACAAGCGGGTGATTTGTATCGTTTGATGAGTGATGCACAAAAAAATCAGCTTATTGATAATTTAGTGCGTGCACTTACGCCTGTTCCTCAGGCGATACAATTGCGTCAAATTGCACATTTTTCTAAGGCTGATCCAGCGTACGGACAGCGTGTGGCAGAAGGTCTTGGTTTGTAGTAATAAAGGGAGCTTTCCCATGTTATTTGCTTTAAAAAATCATCCCATCCTTATTTTTGATGCGCAAATACACGTAGAAAATCACGCGGGGCAAGTGAGCCGAGATCTGGTCGATGCATTAAAAAAAACCGGGATGGAAGTGATTATTGCTGCCTCGAGCAGTGATAGTTTAGAGACGGTTGCTAGTGTGCCATATCTTTGCGGGGTTATTTTAGATTGGGATAGTTTTCAAAATGACAGTGCTGCTCTCAATGCCCATCTTGCTAAAATTAAGTATTGTAATGCGTTGCTCCCCATTTTTATTATCACGCAGACGCATGAGTTAGATGATACTGCTGCCCCTATTTTAAAGAATGAAGTAAATTTTTTTTGGAAATATGCCGATACGCTTGATTTTATGGTAGGTCGGATCCGACAAGAATCTAAAGATTATCTGAAGGCGCTGTTACCTCCTTTTTTCAAAGGACTGCTGCAGTATACCAATCAACATAAATATGCTTGGCATACCCCGGGGCATATGGGCGGTGTTGCTTTTTTAAAATCGCCGATTGGTAAGATTTTTTATGATTTTTATGGCGAGAATGTTTTTCGGGCGGATCTTTCTATTTCTGCGCCTGAGTTAGGCTCTTTGATGGAGCACTCGGGCATTAATGGCGAAGCAGAGCGTTTTGCTGCCAAGACCTTTGGAGCGGATCATAGTTTTTTTGTGACCAATGGTACTTCGACCTCGAATAAAATGGTGTTCATGAGTTGTGCCGGAAAAGGGGATGTAGTGATTGTGGATAGAAATTGTCACAAATCATTACAACATGCGCTGACCATGACGGGAGCGATCCCCATTTATTTTAAACCAACTCGTAACGCGTACGGGATTATTGGAACTATCCCTTTGAAGGAGTTTACCAAAGAAATCATTCAAGCAAAAATCAA
>JAUYSE010000033.1 GCA_030696465.1 Legionellaceae bacterium | reverse complement strand
TTTGCCGGCCAAATTAATGGTACGACGGGATATGAAGAAGCCGCGGCACAGGGGTTAATTGCCGGTTTAAATGCAGCACGCTGGGTACAAGAACAAGCGCTGTGGGTCCCTAGACGTGATGAAGCCTATATTGGTGTATTGATAGATGATTTAGTGACACAAGGAACCAAAGAGCCTTATCGTATGTTTACGTCGCGCGCAGAATATCGTTTGTCTTTACGTGAAGATAATGCAGATCTGCGTTTAACTGAAAAAGGTCGCGAGTTAGGCCTGGTGGATGATACGCGTTGGGAACATTTTTCTCGAAAGCGTGCGGTGATAGAAGAGACACAAACGCAGTTGCGTAATACCTGGGTGCGTACGGCGCATAGCGAAGCGCTGTCTTTAGACTCCGCGATGCAACATGATGGTCGTGCTATGGATATTTTGAAACGCGCCGATGTGAATTATGCGGATCTGCTTGCGATCCCCGAATTGGGATTGCCCGATGTTGCGTTTGAAGTGGCAGAGCAAGTGGAGATACAGGCTAAATACGCAGGATATATCGATAGACAGTTGTTAGATATTCAAAAAATGCAACGCCAAGAAGAAACTCGAATTCCAGAGGACTTCCCTTATACAACGGTATCTGGCCTCTCGACGGAAATTATCGAAAAACTTTCTAAAATACGACCAGAAACCTTGGGACAAGCGTCAAGAATTTCTGGGGTAACGCCTGCGGCCTTATCTCTTTTATGGGTATATCTCAAAAAATATGCGGCAATTGCATGAGTGCTGAGTATCACACTGCATTAGAGCAGTTATTGAATGAGTTGAACCATGCAATGCCTGCGATGCCGAAGGCTGTCGCGCATGAGCAATCCGCAAAAATTGATGCCTT
Source organism: Legionellaceae bacterium (assembly GCA_030696465.1). Classification (GTDB taxonomy): domain Bacteria; phylum Pseudomonadota; class Gammaproteobacteria; order Legionellales; family Legionellaceae; genus JAUYSE01. The sequence goes on along the minus strand of JAUYSE010000033.1, from coordinate 34,061 downwards.
GCTTGAATATCTAGCCCTACTGCATCGCTGGAATCAATCGCATAATTTAACCGCTGTTCGCACTATGCCAGAGATGGTGACCAAACATTTGATAGATAGTTTGGCCATTGCGCCATGGATAAAAGGCCCAAGAATTTTAGATGTGGGAACCGGTGCGGGCTTACCCGGAATTCCGCTGGCGATATATTTTCCGCAATATCAGTTTGTGCTCGTCGATAGTCTCGGAAAAAAAATTCATTTTCTTCGTGAGGTGCGGCGTGTGTTGCATTTGGATAATGTAGAAATTATTCAAAGTAGAGTAGAACGCTATCGTTCGGATACACAATTTGATACAGTAGTAAGTCGCGCATTTAGTAGTTTGTCGCAATGGATCGGATGGACAGAACATCTCATTTCGCCTCAGGGTCGTTGGCTCGCCATGAAAGGACGACACCCAGAAGAAGAATTGCAAGCATTATCTTATCCTTACGAGGTTCATCCCTATACGGTTCCTGGTGTAGAAGGTGCGCGCTGTTGTGTAATTATTACCCCGCATGAGGATGTTAAGTCATGACCAAAATCATTGCTATTGCCAATCAGAAAGGTGGTGTGGGTAAAACGACCACGGCACTGAATTTAGCTGCCAGTATGGCGGCACAAAAACAAAGAGTATTATTGATTGATGCTGATCCACAAGGTAATGCAACCATGGGCTCTGGCTTAGATAAGAATACCTTAAATATGCAACTGAATGGGGTCCTTTTGGGGCGATATGCGGTTGCTGATGCGATCCAGAAAACAGATTTTCACTATGATATTTTGCCCACCAATGCCGATTTAACGGAAGCGGAAATTTCGTTAATCCAGCGTTTTTCACGCGAAAGTATTTTAAAGAAAGCGTTGGCCTCTTTAGATAATTATTATACGTATGTCATTATTGATTGCCCGCCATCCCTGAATTTGTTGACGGTGAATGCCTTTGTCGCGGCACATTCGATTTTAATTCCTATGCAATGTGAGTATTTTGCCCTAGAAGGTTTAGCGGCCTTGCTGTCGACCATTCAACAAATTCAGTCATCCGTGCATGCGGACTTACAGATTGAAGGGGTGCTACGTACTTTATATGATCCGCGAAGTCGTTTGGCAAGCGATGTTTCTGCGCAATTAGAGCAGCATTTTGGATCGTTATTATATAAAACGTGTATTCCTAGAAATGTGCGTTTAGCTGAAGCCCCAAGTCATGGTATTCCCGCGTTATATTATGATAAATTGTCTCCGGGTGCGAAAGCTTATATGGGATTGGCACAAGAAATATTAGAAAAACACGCGGTAACTTCAAAGGAAGAGGTATGTGATGGCCGTTAAACGTGGTGGTTTAGGACGAAATTTATCTGCTTTGTTAAGTGCTCCGCTTGAGCCGGCTTCTTCAAATATGCAAGATTTTATACGCGTTCCGCTTTCACAATTAGAGCGAGGGCCGTACCAGCCGCGAACCGTGATAGAAGATGCCGCGCTGCAAGAATTATCCCAGTCTATTCAACAACAAGGGCTGTTACAGCCGATTGTCGTACGTCGCAAGCAGCAAGATCCTGAGCGCTATGAGATTATTGCTGGTGAAAGACGATGGCGCGCTTGCCAGTTGGCGGGCCTGAAAGAGGTGCCCATTTGTATTCAAACCGTCGATGATAAAACGGCAATGGCGATGGCATTGGTCGAAAATTTACAGCGTGAAAATCTTTCTATTTTAGATCAAGCCAATGCAATGCAACAATTGGCAGAAGCAGCACAATTAACCCATCAAGCATTGGCCGATTTATTAGGGAAGTCTCGAACCGCAGTCAGCAACATTTTGCGTTTATTACAGTTAAGTGCGCCAGTATTGCAGCTATTGGCCGATGGTCAGCTAGAGATGGGGCATGCGAGAGCATTGCTAAGTTTGTCTGCAGCAGAGCAAGCGCAAGCGGCGAATATGATTGTAGATAAGCATCTTTCTGCTCGAGAAGCGGAAAACTTGGTGACGAGGATGAAGGAGGCACCAGAGAATACTCCATCACGAGCTCCATTGTCTTCGGCATTAGAAGATTGTATTCATATTTTAAAGCAGCATCTACATACAAAGGTACGTATTCAGTCGAAAGGAAAACGCGGAACACTGCTGATTCATTATCAAGATGAACGACATTTACAGCATTTAGTCGATCAATTTAGCCGAGTCCCACATCCGGTCCCGGAAGTGGAAGAGGCTTAAGCTTAGGCCTTTTTAATTCTCAATCCTAATTTATGCATACATTTTTAAGTTTAAGGATGATGTGGCGAGCGTGCATATACTAGCTCGTTAATTAGTTGCTGGCTTCATCCCAGGTGCGGGCAATGCGTCAACTTTGTTAGCTTTTGCATCTGCTTGTTTGGGTGGATGTTTCGCAAAAAAGTCGAAATAACGATTAGCCTCCACTTTAGGATCGAGTTTCACAGCAGTGGCTGGTGCAGAAGCTTTTTCTTGCAGAAATAGCTCATATTCTGAATCAGCTTCTTTTTCCTCAAACTTCGGCAGCGCTTGTTTCTTAGGTTCATAACGTTCTGCAATGAGGTAGGCAATTTTGACTAAAAGTACGATAGCAACTAATACGCCTATGGCAGCTGGAAATGGTAAAAACATCAATAAGGTAAACGTGAGCGCAGGCATCAAGGTGTTAGTGATTGTTTTTGCTAGAGAATGTATGCGATGATAACGCGCGCGCTCTTGCGCATATTGTACTTCCCCATAAGCTTGCTTCGCTCTTAAAAAGAGATACCGAGAGGTATTGTCAGGATTATTGGTTTGTAGATGAGTGCTTTGTTCTAATAATTCTTCCAGCTCGTGATGCGCTCTTTTTTCAGTTTCTTTAATTTCTTTATATTGGGTCGCATAATTAACGGCGTTATAGGCAATGGAAAAAGCAAACGCCAGTACTGCACCGCTAAACGCTAAAATAAGGGTGGCAGGGAGGGCTAATCCAGGGATAAAGAAGGAGAAAACCATCGCAACACTGATGACCAAGGAGGTAGCATACACAATATCTGTGGTCATACGTCTAGATTTGTAGTACCAACTCCGCTCCGCTTTTTTTAAAGCCGCTTCAAGTTGCAAACGTTCTTGGCTATCCGTGGGTAATGCTTCTATTTTTTTGCGTAAGAGTACCATTTGCACATTATGTGATTTTCGAGCATCTAAATAAGATTTGATGGCAACACTTAAGTCCATGCAAAGGAGCGCAACGGTGAGCATCCCTGCGATTATTGCGGCGACGATGGCAAAGCATAAGAAGTTAGCAATGCCCCACACCGAATCATTGACGAGAAACTGCCAGCGTTGTTTCCATTGTTTTTGGAATGCTTGCCAGGCCCCCTTAAATTCTTTCTTTTCTTGTGCCGACATCCAAGGGCCTTTCACGGTATGTTTGGCCAGCAATGAAAAGTTCACTAAAAATCGTGCGGCATACAACCAAAAACTCATGGGACCCATGATATAATTGCCAGCAAAGCCTATGGTGTCATTGATTTGTTCTATATGAAAACTGTTCGCACTGAACCACTCGAAGCGTAGCGCATAGAGTGAACCAAGAATGAAAGAACCCCATACCCATTGTAAGAGACGATCTCTATTGAGCTTTCCCATCCAGGTCAGAATAAAACCGGTTTTATTCGCAAAGGCTTGTTGTGCAGCTGATTTCTTGGAGGCTGCCTCGTCTATGGTTTTTTGCACTTCTTTTTGATAGAAAGACATTTGAAAGAGCACGGCATATTTTGTATGCTCGACGGCCTCTGTTAAGGGCGCCTGCGCGCTGTCGCCATCTAAAGTATTCAGCAGGTCAATGGTTTTTTTAATGCGCGCGGCATACTCTTCTTTTTTGTTTTTGCGCTGATCTTTAGCGTGTCGTTGATATTCTTTCACAAACAAAGCTAAAGCGGTGATGAGGGTCGCTTTAGTAGGTTCAGTGAGGGTGCCGGCTTTGTTTTCTAGTTGCCCCAAATATTTGAAAGTATAAGGGTTGAGGTCATCAACATAACCTTCGTAGTAATCGAGTAAATAGGGCAAATTAGGAATAGTGTATGTCGGATCTTTAGGCATTTTAGCTTTGGCATCGGGGGCGACTGAATGCGCTATTGCGATGTCATGTAATTGTTGAAAAAGGGCGTCGTGAATAGGCGAGTCGTTCGTTGCGGCTGAAGCTTTATCATCGGATGGAGCTTTATTATCCGTTTTTTTTTTAGAGCTCAATAGCTCTTGTTCAAACTGCTCAACTAATTTTGGCATCTCAGCGCCTTGTAAAAACTAAATGACCCTTTTTAAATCATAACACATATTCTTAAAACAAGTAAGGTTTGGTGTGGAAATAATTTACATCTTTTTGTTTTTTAAATAAAGTTAGAGGGTTGAAAATCAGCCATTCCCGCCCAACCCCAAAACTTTGCCAACAAGGATTTTTGGATAAGGGACTTTCGTAAACCTTCACCGCGCAAGGACGCGCGGTGAGAGCGTCAGGATGACTTTATGCGCTTTTACGAAAGTCCCTTATCAGAGAAGCCTTGATACCACTAACATTATAAGGCGGGAACTCCTGGCTGAAAATAATCTCTTAATAAACACACTGAACAATTTCTTGTGTGGATATTCCGGCAAGCACATGAACATAACGATCGTTATGTTCTTGTGTGCTGATAATCCGCGCTTGAATACCTTCAGCGGTTTTCACGTGTACGAGTGCTACGCCTTGAATCCAATGTATAGCACTGCGTGGTAGGGTTAACACATGCGATTTTATTTCCGTGACACGCAAAGTAATCGGTGCGCTTAGGTGCTGGAATGGGTCAAGTGGAGTGGGCACGAGATGAATGACGCCATACCATACTGGGGCGTGATTGCCCTCAGGGAGATATTGCGTACTATACCACGCTTCTAAGGTTGCAGGAAAATGTAAGGCAGCGCTTTGGATACTGATGTTATGTTGTGTTTGTAGGGCAGGTTCATCATTCAAAGAAAAAATGGCAAAGAGTTCTGGATCTTGCGTTTTTTCGGGTAAAAGGAATGTTTGCCAAAAGGGCAAGTGAAAGCGCTCGGATGGGGTAGGGTGTATTTTTCCAATCGCTTGCATGTATACAGGATATTGTTCAGAAAAAGTAAGATCTTGGTATCTTGCATGACACCAGCGCGAATGATGCGATTTGGTGTGACAGGCGGTAAGTGTCAAAATACAGACAAGTAAAACCATTTTAAATATACTCTTCGCACTTGGATTTTCGGCGTTGTTGCTCGTTCGCTCGCCATCGGTCATGGACTGTGAGTATACTCCCTCGGCTCGTTCACTGGCGCCTAGCCGAAAACTTGTCCCGTACAACGATACGGGATCCAATTTCTGTGAGTACGTAAAGTGATTATTCACAATAAAGTCCCTGCGCTTGTCGAATAAAAAAGCGCTTTAAAAAGGTAGAATGTTGCACGGAGCGTAAGCCCCATTGACGTAAAGGCTGCATGAGCAGATGTTTGGGTTGATAACAGGCGTAGAGTGCATTCATCATCCAAGTATAGCGTGATACATGAAATTGCCGCTCTCGTTGATAGGTGTTGATAAAACGGCGGGATCCTAGGCGATATCCTTTGTGATGCAATAAATCTAAAAAATTCGCAATGTCTTCTAGTCCAATATTCAGACCAAGTCCGGCTAAAGGGTGCACGGTATGCGCGGCGTCGCCTACGATAAACCAGTGTTGATCCGCATATTGCCGCACCTGCCGTGAGATCAGAGGGTATTGAGAAAGCGGTCCAATGCGCTGAATTTTTCCAAGACGTTGTTCAGAAATTTGCGTTAAACGATGGTTGAAATCACTTTCTTCTAGATCACGTAAGCGACTCGCCTGATGGTGAGACCATACGATTGAACAATATTGTGGGTCGGGCAAAGGTAAGAAAGCAAGAATATTACCCTCATGAAAGCGTTGATAGGCAGTATTTTGATGTGGATATTCTGTTTTAATCACACAAATTAAAGCATCTTGATGGTAGGATTTTTCGGTATAGGGAATATGGAGTAAGCGTCGTAAGGTAGATTGGCCGCCGTCAGCAATACAGAGTTGTTTACTGTGGTGTTGTTGCGAGGCAGTCGTTATTTGTACGCCATCAGGAGTGAGGTGTGCTGCTTCTATGGGTTGATTATGAAATATTTGAATGTCTGCGATTTCTGCAATACGTGCGATAAGGGCATTTTTTAAAGTATTTTCAGAGATAATGATTCCGAGTTGCGATTCGCCAATGGTACGTGCATCAAAGTTCAGAGGTGCTTGATTTTCCCAGATCAGCATTTGTTGTACGGGGCAATAATCATGAGCATTAATATGGCTCCATACCCCCATTGTTTTAAGCAGTTTTTGTGCGCTCGCATTGATAGTGTAGACACGTGCGGCTATGCTGTGAGCCTCTGCCGGTCCTGCATCTATAACGTGGACGTTGAGGCCCGTATGGGCTAAGGCAAGGGCTGCGGTTAAACCAATAATACCGCCACCGCCGACGATGATATCAGCGTTCATCAGGGAGTGCTCCGGGAAAATAACCACAGGCAAAATCAGGGGGCATAGCCATGCCATAGCCGCTGCCTTGCTGGATAATGTGTTGTTGTAGGCATGGGAGTAGGTCTACGCCGAGTAATCCTGCGCTGCGCGCCAGTTTAGCAAAAGGGATACGCGATTTAAACGTATTTAATATTTGTTCTGTCCAATGTACGGTTTGCGCATGATCTTCCGCTCGTAGTTTTGTGTAACGTGCGCAAAGATCGGCGCTTACACCATGACGTAATAATAAGGCCGCTAAGGTTGCTATATCACGCAATCCTAAATTAAAACCTTGTCCTGCAACGGGGTGTAGGGTATGTGCCGCATTGCCGACAAAAATAATTTTACGGTGACTGGTAATGGGCTCGGTTTGTGAGAACTCAAGGGGGACGACATGTCGTTTTCCAACATCGTCAAAGCGACCGAGGCGGTAGCCAAACGCTTTTTGTAAGGCATTTAAAAACACTGCTGTGGTCGCTTGAGAAAGCTCAACTGCGCGTTCAGGTGGGAGGCTCCAGAGGATGGAAACTTTATCTTGTTGCAGTGGCAGTAGGGCTAGAGGCCCAGTCGATGTAAACCGTTCATAAGCCACACCTTGATGAGGGCGTTTTAGCTGCACTGTAGCGGATAATAGGGGATTCTCGTATGCTTTTTTTTGATATGGGATATTGAGCTGCCGACGAATATTAGAATGACTGCCATCTGCAGCAATAAAACACTTCGCCCGTATAGAGAGCAAACCTTCAGGCGTGTCAAAAGTAGCGATACCGGTGTCAGGATCTAGAGTACGGAGAGGGCTTTGAGTATAAATGGGCGGTAAGTCTTGGTGTAATGTTTGATATAAGACGGCGTGCTCTAAAACATATCCCAGAGCGTCATTATGTGTTGCGTTTAAAGTGCTACGACCAAAATTGTATTGCTCCGAAATATCAATATGTTGAATAGGGGTTGCATGAGGCGCTAAGGTAGACCATTTCCCTATACTGTGCAAAATACGTTGGCTGGAAGGTGATAAAGCGATAGATCGTATGTTGAGTGATGTATTGATGGTAGGTAAAGGGGCAGGTGCGTTATCTACGAGCGTCACTTTAAGTGGGCTGTCGCGTAGCGCGAGTAATAGGGCGGTGCCTGTTAACCCTGCACCAATGATAAGGATGTCACTATCTATGTTGTACACAAGCTTCAATCTCGTCTATGGTTTTGGGAAGGGCTGCACTTAAGTTTTCGTGGCCATGCGGAGTGACTAAAATATCATCTTCAATACGTATGCCTATACCCCACCATGCAGGGTCAATGTTTGGGGTTTCTGGGGCAATGTAGATACCAGGCTCGACGGTGCAGACCATGTTGGCTTGAAGGATTTGCGGCCCGTTGTTTAAGCGATAAGAGCCAGCATCATGGACATCCAAGCCTAACCAATGTCCAGAACCATGCATATAAAAAGTTTTATAGGCTTCCGTTTCTATCAGTGTATTAATATTTCCGTGTAAAAGTCCTAAATCGCATAACCCAGTGGTTAATATATGTACGATGTTTTTTTGAATTTCTGGCCAAGCTGTTCCTGGGTGTACGGTTTCTATTCCGGCGGTTTGGGCGGTTAATACGAGTTCGTATATGGCGCGTTGTCGATCGTTAAAATGTCCAGATAGGGGAAACGTGCGCGTAATATCTGCTGCATAATTTTGGTATTCGCCTGCAGCATCAATGAGCACTAAACTATGGGGAGTGAGTGCTTGGTTGTTTGCAGTGTAATGGAGTGTGCAGGCATTAGCGCCACCGGCGACGATGGAGTCATAAGCAGGCGCACGGCAGCCATGACGCGCAAAAGTATATAATAATTCGGCTTCTAATTCGTACTCAAATTGAGCAAGTGATGCTTTTTGCATGGCGCGCAGATGCGCTTCCACTGAAATGGATGCAGCTTGACGCATCAGATTGATTTCGGCTTCGCTTTTGAACAGCCGCATATCCCCTAAAATAGGCTCTAAGTTTTGAAAATGTTGAGGAATGTGTTTCCCTGCTTTATGTTGTTTTTTAGCAATACGCAGCGCTTCATGTAAGATGGATTCATACGCATGGTGATGTGCAAAGCAATAAAAAATTTGCTCTTTATTGAGCAGTAATTCGGGTAATAAGGTAGAAAGTTGTTCAATGCCATAGGCATCATCCATTTTTAAAATGCTGCGTGCATTGTCTATCCCGAGTCGTATGCCATTCCATCGTTCTTCGCTGGGATTTTTGGGCATGCAAAATAAAATACTTTGGGGATTGGGGGTATTCATGATAATTAAACATGCTTGTGGTTCTTCAAAGCCGGTTAAATAATAAAAGTGACTATCTTGACGAAAACGATAATGAGCATCTCCATTACGTAAGGTAAGCCCTGCGCCAGGAATAATAGCGATTGCATTAGAAGGCAAGCGATTGGCAAGATCAAATCGTCTTGCACGATATTCTGTTTGCGTTATCATGGAAAAGAGTCCATTAGATAAGTATAGTATAGTGAGGAGTATAACGGATTTGATTCATCAAGCCAAAGTTTGTTATTATTTGAGCACGTGTTAGAATAATTCTGGTATTATTTTAATACGTCCCGCGATCCTTTTGAGAGGCAGAATAATATGTCAAACGCCAAAACTTGCTCCATACAACTACTTAGTAAAACCTATGAGGTGCGTTGTCCAGAAGAAGAGATTCAGACGCTTCAGCAGGCCGCGCAAATGTTAAATAAAAAATTACTGTCTACCAAAAAGCAATTTAAAAAATTAGGCGAACTGGAGTGTCTTGTGCTTGCAGCCTTAACGATGGGTCATGAGTTATTGGTCTGTCAAAAAGAACAGGGACGCCAGCGAGAACAAATTCGTCAATTTGTGAGCGCATTAAATCCTAAAGAATCCCTGTCTTCACATTCGGAAGAATTTGTAGTGCCAGAAACAGATTAAAGATCACATAAATTGTGATAGTCCTTGTTCTTGCATCCAAGTGTCACTTGCAAATTTGGAGAGATAGTTTCGAATGGAGTCAGGTAAAATAACTAAGCATTTTTGTCCTTTTTGTAGGGTTTTTGCAACTTGTAGCGTTGCCCATAGCGCAGCACCAGAAGAGCCACCGACCAACAAACCTTCTTCACGGATGAGTCGTCGTGCCATTTGAAAGGAAGGACCATCTTCTGTTTTGATATATTTATCAATTAGTTGGTTGTTTAATACTCCAGGAATAAAATCGTAGCCAATCCCTTCGACCAAATAGGGTTTTATGTCTTGACCGCCACCTAAAATGGAACCCACAGGATCTACCCCAATAATTTGTATATTAGGATTATACTCTTTTAAACGTTTTGCGGTTCCTGAGATGGTTCCTCCGGTGCCAACAGTGGCGATTACCAGATGTAGGTCTTTTCCAAAATCGGCAATAATTTCTTCAGCAGTTCCGTAATAATGGGCATTTGGGTTATCTGGATTTTCATATTGATCCAGAATATGTGCGTTGGGGAGCTCTTTTTGCAGACGTTTCGCTAAAGAAATATGACTGTCTGGGTCCATAGAGGCCGCTTCGGAGGGGGTTCTATGGATGGTAGCGCCGAGTCTTTCTAACACGACTTGTTTTTCTAAGCTCATTTTATTGGGCATAGTAATGACAATATTATAGCCAAGCACCGCGCCGGCTAGAGCAATCCCTATGCCGGTGTTTCCGGAGGTGGGCTCGATGAGGGTGTCTCCAGGACAAATACGGCCTGCATTTTGGGCATGTAGTACCATATTGTATCCGATGCGATCTTTACTTGATCCGCCTGGATTGAGAAACTCACATTTTGCATATATTTCACATTCTAATTCTCTCGCAATATGTTGGATGCGTACGCTGGGAGTGTGTCCAATACATTCTAAAATATTTTGATAAATCATAGAAAAATCCTTGTAAAAAAAGGGCGTTGCTGTGAGAATTAATATTGCGCGCAGTATAAAGAAGCTGTGCTTCGTTTAATGTATCAAGATACCATAATGAAGGGAATATATTATGAAATTAAAATATTTGACTGTAGCGTTGCTCCTCCCTGTGTTAACCGCTTGTTCTTCAATTTCATCTATGTTTAATGATGATGAGTATCAAAATTCTGGCGTGTACACACAACCTGTTCGTCCTAATTTTTCGGCAGATACCAAAGCGGCGATGACTAAAAAGAAACAAGAAACAACCAATGCTGTTACAGATCCTTCCGCCGCGGCTGTGCAAACTACGGCTCCCACCGTAAGTACACCATCACCGACAGTGAGTGCCGGGATGCCTACGACGAAAATACCAAATACACCGGTCGGAAACGCGAACGGCGTTCCTGTGGTAGCCCCTAGTTTTGGACAATAAAAAATGGATGCATTAAAAGCACATGTCGCGCAAGCGGCACTTGCCTATGTCAAAGGGCATAAAGTATTAGGGATTGGCTCTGGGCTTACGGTTCAACATTTTATTGAGGCATTGGCCTCCCATAAATACGACTTAGATGCTTGTGTGGCCAGCTCAGAAGCAACGGCCGCACAACTGAAGGCTTGTGGCATTCCGGTAATAGATTGCAACGAGGTATCTGAGATCCCCTTGTATATTGACAGTGCGGATGAAATTGATGCTGATGGACGCATGATTAAAGGGGGTGGGGGGGCGCACACGCGAGAAAAAATACTGGCGAGCCTCTCTCGTTCTTTTTTGTGTTTAGTGGAGCAGCGTAAAGTCGTTGCCCGTTTGGGTCAATTCCCGCTTCCGATAGAAGTGCTTCCGATGGCGCGTAGCTCTGTGGCTCGTGCGATGGTGGTGCTTGGGGGGGCGCCTGAGTATCGTCGCGGCTTTGTCACCGACAATGGCAACATCATTTTAGATGTATATCATCTTAATTTTAATACCCCTATCGCTTTAGAAGAACAATTGAAGAATATTCCAGGGGTGGTTGATAGTGGTCTATTTGCAAAACGTAGGGCTGATACGGTGTTGATTGCAGAGAAGGTGTAGGGATTTGTCGCTTAATACGCACTGCCGTTAAGTTAACGTTTTATACAGGACTTGAAAAACGCTCCTCACTAATATCAGTGGCAGGTTGATCCGAGCCGCGCGCGTGAGCAAGCGGAGCCACCGCGGAATTTTCAGAGTATTTAACTTAATTCAAACCGGCTCTGGATGACGGAGTCTTTAAGGACTTGCGTAGAAGATACAGCGCTTGTTCACGGTATTCAGCTGCTTGAAGACATATGGTTTTTGTACCACTGAATCCTGCGGACAAGCCACAGAATTCAGGCTTTCACCTATATATTTAAGAACGTTCTTGAATCGGAAGATGACGCGAGGCATTTACCATTTCTCGGAGTTTTTTCCCGGGTTTAAAGTGTGCTTTATGTCGGTGTCTCGTGGTGACAGACTCACGTGTTTTGGGATTACGCGCTTTGCGGGGTTCGAAATGGTGTACAGTAAAGCTACCAAAGCCGCGAATTTCAATACGTTGATCGTTAATTAACGAATTGGTCATTGTTTCTAAAATAGAATTGACAGCGTGCATGACGTTTTTTTCGGATAGAGACATATGGGTAAGTTTTCCGCCCATTTCTTCAATAAATTCTGATTTAATCATAAAAATACTCTAGTTTTTTGAGGTATAGCGAACAGATGTCAAATAATATACTTATTTAGGAGGTAAATACAAGGAATTGTTCTGGATAATAGCCTCGAATGCCTTGCCAAGTATAATATGTTTGTGAAACAATCAAGTAACTTATGATGGTGTTTCTTTAGATTAAGTGTAGTGATTAGTATGGTGGTAGATCGTGGGGGTTATAGATTAAACGTTGGTATCGTTTTAATAAACGATCTCGGTGAGGTTTTTTGGGGAAAGCGTGCAGGGAATGATTCCTGGCAGTTTCCACAAGGCGGTTTAGCGACCGGTGAAACCGCGCTGGAGGCCATGTACCGAGAATTACACGAAGAAGTAGGCTTGTTGCCCGCTGATGTTCAAGTATTAGGAGTAACTCGTCGCTGGTTGAAATATCGCTTACCCAAACAGTATGTGCGACACAGTGTTTCTCCTTTAGTGATCGGTCAAAAGCAAAAATGGTTCTTGCTGCGACTATTGAGTCCTGAACATCATGTTTGTTTGGAACGAAGTAATACTCCTGAATTTGATAATTGGCGCTGGATTGAATATAACGCACCAATCGAAACGGTTATTTTTTTTAAAAAACAAGTATATACTCGCGCATTGCACGAATTAGAAGGGCTGTTAAAACGACAGAAAAGACGTCGACCCTAAAAGGATGATGCATTATTCATGTTGAAAGTGTTAAAACGGATCGTTCAAGATGTCACTACAGCCAGTCATTTGACTGAAGCACTTGCTGTGCTGGTGCAACGTCTACGAAAGGCCGTATCTGCAGATTCTGTGTCGGTATACTTGATTGATAATAAACATGAAGAATATGTGTTAATTGCCACCGATGGTCTCAATAAACATGCGGAGTTTGTGGTCCGTGTTCCAAAAGATAAAGGTATCCTTGGTTTAGTAGGGCGTCGAGAAGAGCCAATTAATACCGATGATGCACATCAACATCCCAACTTTTTTCACGATGAACGCCTAGAAGAGCAGCATTTACACGGCTTTTTAGGTGTTCCGATTATTCAACATCGCAAACTATATGGCGTGCTTACTGTTCAGCAAAGAGACTCTCGATGTTTTGATGATGCCGGAGAAGCCTTTTTAATTACCTTGGCTGCGCAATTAGGCGGCATTATTGCCCATGCAGAAGCAACGGGTGAATTAGATGAGCTGACTCAGCGTTTTAGCAATGCCGGTGAGACGAAAACAGAGGCGGTTACCAGTGTTTTTACGGGTTTAGCCAGTGTTGCAGGAATAGGGATAGGTACGGCGGTGGTGGTATATCCGCCGGCTGATATTGATGCAGTCCCCATGATTGCTACGGACGATAAGAGTGCTGAAATAGAGTTTTTTTTGAAGGCACTAGAAGGTGCTCGCGACGAGATGCAACGCTTGAGTCGGCGTATGCGTGACAGTCTTGCAGAAGAAGATCATGCTTTATTTGAAGTGTATGTTAGAATTTTAGACAACGATAGCTTGGGGCAAGAAGTTATTGATCTCATCGAGACTGAAAGCTGGAATGCACAAGCTGCTTTGGCGATGGTGATTAAACGGCATATTCAACAGTTTGAATCAATGGACGATGTATATTTACGTGAGCGTGCCAGTGATTTTCGCGATCTGGGCAGAAGAGTATTAGCGCAGCTACAGTGGTCAAAGCGAGAAGTCATCCATTATCCGCGTAGAACCATATTAGTGGGTGAAGAGGTATCCGCTTCTGATGTGGCAGAAGTTCCTGAAGGGCAGTTATTAGGGGTAGTCTCCGTTCGTGGCTCGCATAATTCACATGTATCTATTTTAGCAAGAGCATTGGGTGTTCCTGCAGTGATGGGTGTTCGAGGGCTTAAACCTGCTAAATTAATGGGGCGTGCCATTATTTTAGATGGATATTTTGGACATGTGTATATCTCTCCCTCCAAAGCGGTATTGGCTGATTTTAAGAGAATTGCGCAAGATGATGCTGCTTTAAATCAAAGTTTAGTGAGTTTACGAGATAAACCAGCGGAAACCCTCGATCAATACAAGGTGTCTTTACAGGTGAATATTGGACTCGCGGTAGATGCGGGTTTATCTATGAGTGTGGGTGCTGAGGGGGTAGGTTTGTATCGTTCAGAAGTCCCCTTTATGAGTAGAGATCGTTTCCCCTCAGAAGAAGAGCAATGCATTATTTATCGACAAATATTACATGCGTTTTCACCACATGCCGTCACCATGCGCACCTTAGATATTGGCGGAGATAAAGCACTTTCTTATTTTCCGGTACAAGAAACGAACCCTTATTTGGGGTGGAGAGGCATTCGAGTAACCTTAGACCATCCTGATGTATTTTTAATTCAAGTGCGAGCAATGATGCGCGCCAGTGAGTCTGTGGGTAATTTACGGATTATGTTACCCATGGTTTCTGCGCTGAATGAAGTGGATGAAGCTTGTCGATTGATTGATCAGGCATATGAAGAATTACTAGAAGAACAATATGTGATTGTGAAGCCTAAAATTGGGGTGATGATTGAAGTGCCCTCTGCGGTATGCTTAGCGTACGATATTGCACAACGCGTGGATTTTCTGTCGGTTGGCAGTAACGATCTTACGCAATATTTACTGGCCGTGGATCGCAATAATGACAGGGTAGCAGGACTCTATGATGCCTTACATCCAGCGATGTTACGGACCTTAATGGCGGTGGTTGAGGGGGGACATGCTGCAGGGGTAGAAGTAGGACTCTGTGGTGAAATGGCCAGTGATCCACTGTGTTGTGTGTTACTGTTGGCAATGGGATTTGATTCATTTAGCATGAACTCTTATAGTTTACCCCGGATTAAGTGGTTAATTCGAAATATAACGCTTAGTGCGGCACGTATTGCATTGACGGATGTATTGCAGTTTGATCATGCAAAAGAGATTCGGCAATATCTAACGGATATGTTAATTCGCGATGATTTATCCGATTTAATTCGTATGGGGCGCTAATCGTCCGAGCCGCGACCGTGAGGAAGCGGAGGAGTCAGATCCAGTCCGTGACCGTAAAGAAGTGGAAAATCTCCCGAAATGTCTTGTTTGACAGCGTTTCTGGGTTAACAAAATAGCCGTAACGCATTGAAGAGGCTGACATTTTGATTTTTTTATTGTATATAATGGCAGGACTGGTTACAGGCTTGATGTCGGGTCTTTTAGGACTTGGAGGCGGTGTTATTGTCGTCCCTGCGTTGTTTTTTATTTTTAAAGGGTATGCGGGATTTCCAGATGACTTATGTATGCATTTGGCGGCAGGTTCTTCTTTGGGGGCAATGATAGGGACCTCTCTCGCGTCTATACATGCACATTATCGTTTAAGCCCGATCTTATGGGATGAGTATAGCCGCTTAAAAATAGGGATAATTTTGGGTACTTTTGTAGGCGCCGGATTAGCGGGGTTTCTTTCGTCTATGTGGTTGAAAATATTTTTTGGTTGTTTTTTATTGTTTGTCGCGTATAAGATGTTCCGTAGTGTGCATGTGTTTAGCCATACCAAAAAGATGCCTGTTTGGGTAGATAGGATTGTGAGCTTTTTGATTGGATTTAAATCAGGGTTGTTGGGCGTTGGTGGCGGTGCTTTAATTATTCCTTATTTAACCTATTGTGGTGTTCCACCGCGTAGCATTGCTCCTATTTCTTCTCTGTGTACACTGACCGTATCCATTATTGGGACCTGCGTCTTTACCTTGACGGGTTTATCCGTACTAGGATTGCCACCGTGGGCTACGGGGTATGTATACTGGCCAGCAGTATTGTTTGTCGCGATTCCCAGTATTATTGCAGCACCTTGGGGCGCGCGACTGAATTACAGTGTTCCGATTTCACAATTACGGCTCACTTTTGTTATTATATTGTGTATTATTGCATTCAATATGTTGTATTCAGCACTAAGGTAGTGATTAAACTATGTTCATATATCCAGAATTAAATCCAGTTGCTTTTTCTATAGGTCCACTCAAAATCCATTGGTATGGACTGATGTATCTGATTGGTTTTTTTATGGCTTGGCTGCTGGGTCGATATCGTTTAGCGTATCACAATCAAGGTGCTTGGACTAAACTTCAATTAGACGACATGATTTTTTATGGTGCTTTAGGTGCGATTATCGGTGGCAGAGTGGGGTATATGCTTTTTTACGATACCGAGATGCTTTGGGAGGCGCCACTGACCATTTTTAAAATTTGGGAAGGTGGAATGTCTTTTCACGGAGGACTTTTGGGCGTCTTTTTTGCAGAATGTTGGCTGGCGCATCGTTGGAAGCGTAGTGTTTTTCAAATCACCGATTTTATTGTGCCACTGGTGCCTTTGGGTTTGGGGGCAGGTCGTATTGGCAACTTTATTAATGGAGAATTGTGGGGGCGTCCCACCAGTTTACCCTGGGGGATGGTGTTCCCAACGGCAGATGGGCAACCTCGCCATCCTTCCCAGTTATATGAGGCGGGTTTAGAAGGGATAATATTATTTATTGTGATATGGATTTATGCACGTAAGCCTCGGCCTGTCGGCTGTGTATCTGCAGTGTTTTTGATGGGGTATGCGGTTTGTCGAATATTAGTAGAGTGTGTTCGGCGACCCGATCCGCAGATTGGTTTTGTGCTGTTTCATCAGTTGACATTGGGGCAATGTTTATCGATCCCCATGTTGTGTTTAGGATGTTGGATTTGGTGGAGAAGACGATGCGCGTCTATTTAGAATTGTTGAATCATATTTTAACGCAAGGTGTTGATAAAGAAGACCGTACGGGCACGGGCACAAAATCTGTTTTTGGCTATCAAATGCGCTTTAATTTGCAAGAAGGTTTTCCGTTATTAACCACGAAAAAACTGCATATACGTAGTATTGTACACGAGCTACTGTGGTTTTTGCGTGGAGAAACTAATGTACATTCTCTACAAGCAGTTGGAGTCAGTATTTGGAATGAATGGGCGGATGAGTCAGGGGACTTAGGCCCTGTTTATGGGAAGCAATGGCGCTCTTGGCAAGCGAAAAACGGGAAAACCATTGATCAATTAACGCAGGTAATTGAAACTATTCGACGAGATCCCGATTCCAGACGTTTATTAGTCAGTGCTTGGAATGTCGGAGAGTTAGAGGAAATGGCATTAATGCCTTGTCATGCTTTGTTTCAATTTTATGTGGCGCAAGGGCGTTTGTCTTGTCAGTTATATCAACGTTCGGCGGACGTATTTTTAGGCGTTCCTTTTAATATCGCTTCGTATGCTTTGTTGACACATATGGTTGCAGCACAATGTGGATTGGAAGTCGGGGAGTTTATCTGGACGGGTGGGGATTGCCATCTATATAATAATCATATAGAACAAGCCAAATTACAGCAAACGCGTGCGCCAGGCCCATTACCACAGTTGCGTTTGTTGAAGACGCCACCTACATTGTTTGATTATGCATATGAGGATATTATAATAGAAAACTATATAGCGCAGCCTACGATTAAGGCGGCGATTGCGGTATAGGAGTAAGAGTTCCCGGTTTATGCGCAGATTTTGTGCTTAGGCGGGAATGATTTGCATAGAAAGTGAGCAAAAATAATGGCTTGTTTCTAAACGATCGTAAAATAGGACTACTATTATGGCAGATTTTTCCGCAGATGTGCATTGGCGAGATGCGGCGCGGCATCCGCGATTTTTTATGGTAGATGCGCGAGCGGCTTTCCCGATGCTGTTATTCTTGTTGCATATTCGTTTGTGGACAGCAGGCTTAGTCGTGTTGACCATTGTTTTTTTTGGTGTTTTAGAACACTATGGTTTTAGTGTTCCCGTGTTCTTGCGCTGGCTTCGAAGTTTTATTGCTGGGCCCGTTAAATCTTCCCAACCTTGGTGGCATTGATATGACGACAACTTTGATCCAAAGTCTTACTCAAATTACAGCGCAGATGGGGGCTAAGTTTTATTTAAATGATCGTTTTGTCTCGTACGATGAAGTATTTTCTGATGCAGGGGTTTTTACTGCCATGGTGCGTCGGGCAGATCAGTTGGCTTATTTGTGCTTAGGATATGGATTAGGCGTGACTTTTGAAGATGCAGAAGGTACTCTACTCGGATCTCGTGCAGTTTTTGATGAAGTAACACCAAACGCATTACGATTACTGTGTTTACTAGATGTGATTAGCGAACTTGTTCAGGGGGGGCCGAGTAAGGATTACACCCCCTTGGATGAGCTGATGTATGACTAGAGTCCTCGCCACCAACAAGTAGGATGAATATACTCATAGCAGTTGGAAGAGGAGTATACTTTCGATCTATGACCGATGGCGCGCGGACAATGCCGAAAATTTGTCCCGAACAACGATACGGAATTCAAGTTCGAAGCCTATAATAAGCACTAAGTATAGCTATGGAGAGCAACTTAGGAGGTTTTTAAATTTATATCGTGCACTTTATAGATTTATTGCTATAATAAAAGACACAATATGTATTTTTTAGGAGTATCTAATGGCAATGTTTTTTAAGCCACATGGAATTGAATCTAGACCGTTGAATACAGGGGTGACGGATGAGGATTTGTCCATCCTTTTGACGGGTGTAGATGGACATCAAGAGCGCTTAAGAAAAGTGAAAGCTGAAACGGGCTCACCTAATGCGGTTGCCATGCAGACCATAGCGGAGTTAAAAGCAAGCCTCTCCTTAATAGGTGATTCTTTAGTGCATACGGCAACTCCTGTTGGCCCCTCTGCTCCTAAATAGAGATGTCAATATATAAGGATTTTATATATGGCCACTATGCTGACTCCAGAACAAGCACAAGCTGTTTTAGACTCCTTGAAAAAGGCGATTAGCGCTGGCCCATGGGAAAAATCTAATTTTTTACGTTTTATTGGTCAAAGCTTACAGAGATTGCATGATAGTTTTCAAGATAAAATGAATGCGTCAAAGCCCAAAGTATTAACGGTAAAAGAACAAACTGAAAAAGACGAAGCAACAGAGCTGAGATCTCAAAATGAGCAGGATGTGTATGTGGCTTTATACTGTAGTTCAGGGAGTGATATGCACGCTTGGGAGCGGATTATATCGAATGTAGGGCGTCAGTTTGCTTCTCGTCCTGTATATGCAGATGAAGAGGCGGTTCTTGCACTATTACGCGAAAAAAAAACCACCCCACAAAATGAAGGATATATTGTGGTGACGGTCGCCCCTAATGATATTTTGGTTGTGGCAGAAGATAAAATCCCGAAGGATAAATTCGGAAAGACACTGCTTTTATTAAAAAATAATACCTTGCGCTTGGAGCGTATGAAACGTTTTGTACACACAAGCGGCGTATATTCTTTTGTGCATGGTCGATTAGTACTGGAGCCTCCGAAGGAGTCATCCTGACGCTCGCTCTCACTGAAATAATTGCTCATTTAATATATAAATTATAGAGTGTCATGGGTCATGAGTTTTCCTTTAAATACACCACAAAAAGAGGCCGTGCAATATATAGAGGGGCCTTTATTAGTTTTAGCTGGTGCGGGTAGTGGCAAAACCCGTGTGATCACACAAAAAATTGCTTATCTGATTCAATCAGGTGGGGTTGCTGCGCGACATATTGCCGCCGTGACCTTTACCAATAAAGCGGCGCAAGAAATGCGTTCTCGCGTTGCGAATATGTTACCCATGCCGGTGCGTCGTGGCTTAAAAATCAGTACTTTTCATACCTTAGGTTTGCGGATGGTGCAGAAACATCCCCATGCTTGTGGTTTGCGTCCAGGGTTTTCAATTATGGATAGCGATGACGCCTTAGATATCATGCGTCAATTTTTAGTGGCGTCTAAAGCCAGCGATAAAGCATATCTACAAAACTTACAACAACAAATTTCTCGTTGGAAAAATCAGGCATATCATCCCGATGCAGTCGTTCTTGAATCTTCCGATATTTTCTTAGAAGAGGCGTTGATAGTGTATAAGCGCTATCAATCGGCGTTACAAGCGTATAATGCAGTGGATTTTGATGATTTGATTCGTCTCCCTGTCCAGTTATTACAGCAACAAGAGGATATTCGATGCATTTGGCAAGATAAGATTCGTTACTTGCTCGTTGATGAATATCAAGATTCTAATACTTTACAATATGCATTTGTAAAAGCGTTGGTAGGAGAGAAGGCGAATTTTACCGTGGTCGGAGATGATTATCAGTCTATTTATAGCTGGCGTGGTGCCTGCCCTCAGCATTTAATGCAGCTACAGGACGATTTTAAAAAATTGCATATTATTAAATTAGAGCAAAACTATCGCTCCATGGGATATATTTTGCAGGCAGCAAATTCATTAATTAAGCATAACACCTTGAATTTTCATAAAGCATTATGGAGTGATTTAGGGTATGGCGATCGTTTACGAGTAATGGCAACCTTAGACGAAGCGGCTGAAGCCGAGCAAATCGCGATGGATATGTTTAGTCATAAAATGCAGAAGCGTGCAGCGTATGGAGATTATGCGATTTTATATAGAAACAATCATCAAGCACGACCCATTGAAAAAGCTTTGCGGGATTATGGTATCCCCTATCGAGTGACCGGGGGGCCTTCTTGGTTTGCGCGAGCAGAAGTGAAAGATGTATTAGCCTATATTAAACTTTTAGCGAATCCAGAAGATGATCCTGCTTTCTTACGCACCATTCGTACACCGAAGCGAGGTGTTGGTGAGCAGAGTTTAGAGGCATTAGGACGCTATGCAGAGATGCGTGGGCAAAGTTTGTATGTTTGTGCCGGTCATGTGGCTTTATCCCAATATGTTGGGGATAAAGCCTGCATGATTTTGCAATGCTTTCAGGAGTGGATAGCTTCTTTTCGGACCCGATTGGAGGCCGACGAATCGGTGGTATCGGTGTTAAAATCGATGGTGTACGAAAGTGGATATGAGGCGTATATTCATGAGCAGTCTTCATCCTCTCAACAAGCGCAAAAACGTATAGAGTGCATTTGGGAGTTGATAGATTGGATAGGTCGCCTTTTACAAGCGAAAGAAGGCAGCACCTTGGGGGATGTATTAACTAAATTAATGCTGATTGAGCGCTTAGAGAACTCAGAGGCAACGGATAATACTTCCGTGCATTTAATGACCCTCCATGCGGCCAAAGGTTTAGAATTTCCTTACGTCTATTTGGCGGGGATGGAAGAAGGCATATTGCCTCATCATGCCAATATAGAAGACAACGATCGCTTAGAAGAGGAGCGTCGCCTATTGTATGTGGGAATTACTCGCGCACAAAAAGAACTTTGCTTCAGTCTTGCAAGACAGCGTAAACGTGCAGGAGAGCTGCAGGATACTGAATCTAGCCGGTTTTTGTTAGAGTTGCCGCAAGATATTATGGAGTGGCTGGGTAACACGGGTGGAGAGGCCGATGTTGCTCGTGCGGACAATACTGCGCGGCAGCACTTATCGCTTTTGAAAGAAAGTTTGGGTGGCTGAGCGCAGAATTTATCCCAATGCCGGCATTTCTTTCGCCAAATCACTCAAGAAGCAAGAGGACTCAGTATCGGCAGCGAGTGGTTTTTGAGCGGCAGTAGATTTAAAGAAATGCAAATGGCGCGGTTGCCGAATATGCACATCTTTCGCGGCTTCGGTAATGGCTGCTTTACAGCTTTCAGTATCCGTTGCTTCGCGTATTTTTGCTTTTAGATCAGAAAATACGGCTTTTTTCTCTTTGATCGTCTCTTTTTCGACAGACAGACTACCCCATTGTTTTTCTTCAAAACGGGTGAGACGATGCACAAGTTCTTCTTTTTTCCAGGTTTTCGAGAGGGTGGGCTGAGGGGTTTCTGTTACGGAAGCTCCAGGTTGAAGAGATTGTGTTACAGAAGCGCTAGGTTGGGTGGTACTTGTGCAGGTCCCGGCATGATCATGTCCACAGGAAGAAGTGGGTTTTTTGATCGGTTTTGAAGAGAAAAAACTCTCCATTTTGTAAAAAATAGACCACTTCGTGAATTTGGATAAAGAATCTATGAAACGGGTTTTTCCAAATATACTATCCCAGGTAGCGGCCAGTAGATAAATGGGGAGGCAACATATCTTGATGACGTTTTCTGGTAAGGAGCTATGCGAGTGTCCGGTATTTTGGAAAGCGGCATTGCTGATTAATTCTTTTGCGGTTTTTTTATGGTGATCGTGCATATGCCCAAAAAACCAATGATAGTCTTCAAATAACTCACTTAAAATGCCAAGAATGGAGGCAATGACGGGGTCTAGCCCAGGAAGTTCATTGGTAGCGACACCAATGCTGATAAGATGCCCTAAAAACAAAATAATGCGTAGGGGTTGTATGGTGATTAAGAGTAAGAGACGAAAAGGGTTAAGGCGTTGGAGCAGAGGCTCATGTTCACTTAAATGCTCATACCAATCTTTAAAGTTTTGTTTGAATCCTTTGATTTTGTTCCATACGCGTTTCCAAAATGGGGGATCCATCTCTTGTAGTGTTTCACAAGAATTTTGTACATTAAAAACCAAGCTAGAAATGAAGTTAATTACGGCAGCACAGACAGACACGGCTTTTTCAAAAAGGCCGGTGCCATCGATAATAGTCCACCAAGTTCCGGCTGTGCATACAGTGAGAGCAATGGTTAAACCAAGAATCAGAAAAGCTCCGATAGCGCGCAGGATATTTTCTGGCGTACTGCCGTATTGGCGAATATTTTGTAATAGTCGTTGTATGGTTTTATTTTGGACCATATCCGTTATGGCGTTGTAAATAAGGAAAGAGTAGGCCAGCGCGGCAATAGGCGCCATCCCTAAAATAATAAAAATACCTACTTCAAAAGGTAAGACCGCAAGCATGGGGATGGTTGCGAATGCGATAATCAATAAAATAAATGTACCGGCACCTACGGTTAAGCCTGCAGTAACGCTGAATATTTTGAATGCGTGAAAGAGCCAGCGTCGCTTTTGAGTATCAGGATGTAGTGTTTTATAGTTTTCTTGTTTTTTCGCCCAATCTTGTAATTCTTTAAGATAGACATTGTTGCTGTAGTCTGTTTTTTGGTCATATAAGAGGCTGGTAAACACTTTTTCCATGCGTTGCAGGGTTTTGTATTGTTGGTGGAAGAACGCTTTTTTTTGTTTGAGTGTCGCGCTATCTTCATATTCGGCGTGTTCTGCCGCGTCTTGTAATTCAGTCACCAGTTGTAATTGCGCATAGTAATCTTTTAAAAACTCTGGAGCCAGCGCGTTATCTAATTCTCCTTGTGGATCAAAAGGCGTGTGGGTATGTAGAAATTTAAGCGAGAGGTCGCGGCGCAAATAGTCGCGTTTAAACAATAGTTTTTGTAAGGCGCGCTTAACACTGAGCTCGTAAATCGCGGACTCATAGAAGGAAGATAATATCAAAGATATAACAGCAAGCGAAACTATCGGGAATAACAGATACATTCCGGTAAAGCTGAGCAGACCTAAGGTTAGGCCAGCACCTAGGGTGAGTAGGGTTACCGTAAAAATATAGCTTGCTTTTTTGAGGGATTTTTTAATTTTCACTATGTATATAACCGTGACAACTTTAAATGAGGCAGTATACGCTAAATGCAAATGATTATCAATTAGGATTTAGTTTTCAGGGATATTGTTTAATTACTCATGCTATGCACGCAGTGCTTTATTTACATCGTAGACTATGTTTTTTGGGGGAAATCAATTTTTTTCTGGTGAAAAATGTAAACTTTATGCGATGTTCGACTTTCACTAAAATTCTAAGTTACACCCAACTGCTCAAATTGCAATGGAGGGTTCCCAAGGATTTTATTGATTACAATGCCAACTTTGTGGGCTAAGATATTCCTCCCAATGCGATTTGTCAAATACCAAACATCTCTGGCTCTAATTTTTTCAATATGAAACTGCTCTGCCAGTTGTCCTATAACTGTTTCAACCAGACGCCTTGTAGATGTTATCCAGCGATTACAGTCCTTTCCTCTGCCAAGCCCAGGAAACCAAGTCTGCCAATGATTTTTGAAATATCGCCATATGCCTGCATCTGTATCCTTGCTTAAAAACTCTCCAACAATATCTATCGTGATCACCTCCGCATCTGATAGCTTCGGTGCGTAACCCCGACTTATCAATGGCTTAACGTGAGTGATCTTTTTTAATTCAACATCTACCAGACAATATACAGTAATGATAAAATCTTCAACTGACACAGCGTGACTCCTTGTACTTTCTGTTCTTGGCGAACCGAAAATTACAATAAAATGCTGTGTCTTTCAAATTTAGTTCAATTCAGGCCGTGAAAAGTCGAACATCGCGTTTGTACATATGTAGGTATGTAGCAACTATCTTCAATATGTTTTTTCAGGGGTCTTAATTTTCGACAACTATTGCCTGATTGGATGGGTTTTATAGTTGATGGTGCGGAAAAATTGCTCTGGCCGTTTCGTCGATGGCTTGCGCTGCACCATATGATTGTTCTTCAGAAAATTGTATAGTTTGATGAGCAACGGGCTAGGGATAACTTTTTATTGAGAAGAAAGCACATGGATCCAGTGTTAAGAATTGCTGTAGTAATACCCGCGTATAAAGTTTGCAATCATATTATACGGGTTATTAGTCAGATTGGCCCAGAAGTGACGCGAATTTATGTAATTGATGATGCTTGTCCCGAAAGTTCTGGTGAATTGGTTGAGAGTATCTGCCAGGATCCTCGAGTGATGGTAATAAAAAACGCAAAAAACCAAGGGGTTGGAGCGGCAGTTATGCGGGGTTATCAAGCCGCAATAGAGGAACAGATTGATATTATTGTAAAAATTGATGGTGATGGTCAGATGGATCCTGCTTTACTGTTAGATTTTGTGGGACCTATCGCGATGGGGGAGGCGGACTATACAAAAGGGAATCGCTTTTTTGATCTAGAAAACATCCGCCGCATGCCGTTGTTACGATTGTGTGGTAACTCGGTCTTATCTTTCATGACCAAATTGTCATCGGGTTATTGGAATTTATTTGATCCCACCAATGGCTATACTGCCATTCATCGAGAGGTTGCTCAACATCTTCCCTTCAAAAAAATAAGTCAGCGTTATTTTTTTGAAACAGATATGTTGTTTCGCTTAAATATTTTAAATGCAGTGGTGATGGATATTCCTATAGATGCCCAATATGCGGATGAAAAAAGTAATCTAAAAATATCAAAAATTATGGGAGAATTTTTGAGAAAACATCTTTGTAATTTTGCAAAAAGAATTTTTTATAATTATTATTTGCGAGGCATGTCATTGGCGTCCATTGAATTACCTATAGGTGTTCTTATGTTGTTGGTAGGTGTTTTTTATGGAGGGGCTCATTGGCTGCATGCCGCAAGATTAGGGGTTGCTTCACCTGCGGGCACTGTTATGCTTTCAGCATTGTTGGTGATACTCGGCATGCAATTTATATTGGCATTTATTGGTTATGATGTTGCCTCCGTACCGCAGAGACCTTTGCATAAAATCAGAAGATCTTATGTAAATTATCGCAATAAACTTAAACAATCCAGACAAAACTCTGTTTTATCTTAGGGGCTCACCTTACGCGCCCACAAGTGTCTTCCCGGGATTTAGGCTTGCTTGGCGAGCAGCGCGAGCCTTAGCACGACTTAATGCCCGGGATCCATCCATAAGTTCGCATGGAGCCGGATTATGGATAGATCCCGGGATTTAGAGAAACTAAATCTCGCGCGCTCGATTAAGTTTCTCTAAATCCCGGGAAGACACTTGTGGGTGCGTAAGGTGAGTCATCACTTCAAGAAAAATCCGAGCCACGACCCTTCAAAGAATATCCGAGCCGCGCATTTTTACATAACTCCTTGCGCGGAGAAGGGATCAGCTCAGTGAAAGAAATACACATACGGACCTAGGCATGCTGCTGCAAGCGAAACGTTCCGCTTGCAATATGCAATAATAACATACCTTTCCAAGCTATACGGATAAGCTATTGTTATTGCGGCGGGGGACCGCTGAGAGAATTCCCAGTATTTTCTTCAGCATCAATCCCAGCATTTTCTTCTTCAGCATCAAAATGACTCTCTGTATATCCATCTCCCAACGTAGAGGAAGGCGATTTAGGTGGTTCAGCAATACCAGTTTCTTCTTCGACCACTGAAACTCCGTCCTTAGGAGAAGGAGGAGGAAACGCCACATCCAAAGAACTATCCTTTATCTCACCCTGCACTACCGCCTCCTCTACCGCAACCTTCCATGCAACCTCTTGTGCTGAGTCTCTACGAGTGCCCTCCACTTGAATCTCTGCCTCTGTGCCTCGTATTACCGCCGTACGCATTCCATTTAAACCTTCCCCTACTGCATTTTTAAACGTAGTACTTCTGTCATTCAGCCCAGATAAACGCTCATCTCGTTTTGCTATTATAGTCTCGGCTCCTGGTTCTGCACGCAAAGCATTATCTAGTTTTTTTTCTGCTTTACTAGCCGCTTCACGTCCAGCATCGGCCGCCTTTGCAAATGCCTCTAAGGGGGCCGACACTGGCGTCGTCACAAAATTTACGCCTTTTCCAATCGCAATCGCCGCTGGTACCATGAATTTTTCAAATATATTATTTATCAATACGGTTTTTAACACTTTCCTAAACGCCGCCATTCTTTCACCTTTTGGTGCTCTTGCAGCAGCGACTGCTCCCGCCACCAATGCAGCTATACCTCCCAAAAACGCAGCCCCCGCGCCCACAGCTACCAAGCCAACTACAGGGAGCACCCCAACCACGCCTTTAACCACATTTTTAATACCGCGCGCAACACCCGCGGTAACTCTAAGCCCCAAACCAGTCACCATCAAACCCAGTTTAGCCCCTAATGCACCAAACCCTGCGGTAAATCCTGCAACTAGCCCTGCCACAACGCCTTTACCCTTCGCAGCGTTTAATCCCCTATTGACACAAAAATTGAGAAAAGCAACACTCGCTACCGCACTTTTGGCAAGCAAAACAGCTGCACCAAACGCGGAGTTAGCAAACGTTTTTCCGGCATACCAGAAAAAAAGACCGATTCTACTGCCTGCCACAATGGATTTATTGAGTTGATGTACCATTTCCTTCACAATAGGTCTTTGATAAAAAGCTGCCTCACTCTGTCTAAGACTGGCCAAACGCGAGGGATCGGGTGGTGTCCGTGGTCTTACCGCATCCAATCCACGCGCCCCTAATGCGACTATCTCTACCCCTATCATGGGGACTACCGCTACTACTGCCGCTACTATTGCCACTATAGGACCTAAAAGTCTATTCCAGGTGCCTTTCGCCGCGGTAACCATACCTTGACTTGCTGCATTCAGTGCTCGCCGTGGTAATCCTGGGGTAGGCTCAGGCACCGCATTAACAGCCGCGCCTACTTTTTCGGCTACTACCGGTGAATCTTTCTTGGCAGACAATTGCGACTCTACTTCTTGCCCCTTCTGTGCAAAAGCGCCTTTAGCATCCTGAGCCTCTTGCTGTACCTCAGGAGCAATAGTGCGATTCAGTTCAGCAAAAAATAATTCTGCTTTTGGCATTTTCGAAAACAATGCGGGATGCGCTTGCATTAATGCTTGGCCTTCTGTATGTAAATTTTTTATCGCATCAGGATACATTGCAGTCATTGCTGCCTTTGCTTGTTCAAAAGCAACCGGGCCATCTTCCTGTAGTATTCCATACAAGCCAGCTATAGATTCCATGCGTTGCTCTGCTTCTGGGCTCAGATTCTCTCCTGCAACTTGTTTCCCCACCAAATATAATTTACCCATAAATAAACCGGAGGCTTTCACCGCGAACATGGCCGATGCCACGGCAATCACTTCGGGTAAAATGCCATGGGCCGTTGTTAGTGCAGAAAAATCACTGCCAGAAGCATCCAGAAAAACATTCAGTCCCGAAAGACCTGCATGTACAGGACCCATAGACGCTACTTTCGGCAAAGCCGCAAGCCAGTGCGTCAACACACCAGTAGCCGTTACTACCCCTAGCGCCAACGCAACCATTCCCGCCTGAACCAAAGTATGTGCCATTTTCTCTTCTTCGGTGCTGAAGGATAATTCATCCGACCGCATCTGCGCTTTGACTTTTGCAATCGTGGTATTATCACCAGGTTTCGATAACAAAAGTTCTGCCATGGTATAGCTCAAGGTTGGTAAACCAACGGCCGACATAATAAATCGACTTGCAAAAGAATCCTGGCTATGAGTAAACGCTGCCCAATTTTTTTCGATACTCATAATGATGTGTTGCGCCATACCACCATGCGCACTCAGTGCCCCCACCGCACCTGCACCTAAACTAGCCGACATCAGTGTAAAAAACGCAAAAGTAATACCGGGGTGTTTTGCCGCCATTTCTTGACTAAAAAACGACGAGACTACTTCTAACGCATGCCCAACTGCAGATACAAGATCGTTAGATTCATGTAAATGCACTTCCCTAACAGTTCCTAACTGATAAGGATACTGTGCTGCCAACTTATTCATCATCAGGACGGAAAGCTCTTTTTTGCCTTCTGCCGTGAGTGCCTTTCCATCGTATTTCGTAGCATCACTTTGATGAGCGTAGATATAGTCTTTCTCCGTTGTTGTTAGTATTGCTTTCCACTCATCAAGTTGTGTTTTTAATTCAGCCGCCTGTGCTTCAGCACTTGGTTTTTCTGCCGCTGCTGGTAATGCATTCTTGGGTAATCTATTTACTGCCTTTTGTGCTAAGGTTTCTTTACGCTCTGCTTTAGCGACTTTATCTCTGGCTTCCGGGGATTTGTCATCACCTACTTTTTCTCTTACTTTAGCTAATTCATCCTGGGCGATTGCCCATTTTTCAAGCGCTTTACCTACTTTCTGTCTCTGAATAATTGTATCCCGCTCTTCTACATACTTTCCATCTAAAGGATTTACTTCTGTTCTATCCGCAATATGAATCGCCGCCAACACCTCATCTCGTTTTACACCGCTATCAAATACTTCTGCAGTATCGAGTCGCACAGATGTTCTCTCTGGGGGAACGCGCCATAACTGTGCAGCAGTAGGATTTTCTGCAGTATACACATGTTTTTCTAAGGCATTTGAGGCGTCTTGATACCCTTCTGTATTACTACGGTTTTGACGTACGCCCTCCCAGGCACTGACGGTGTTTTCTAAGGACTGGTATTGTTGTAGAACCATACGAAAAATTTTTTGATGCTCTTTGATAGTGACTTTTGTTCCTTCCGTGACAAGTACTGGTTGCCCTAAAAATTCCGTCCTCTGCGAATCCAATTTTTTAATAATTTGATCACAACGTGCTTTTGCCAAAGAATCTTCCGTGCCATTTCTTAAAGTACCAATATGCGCATTGGTTTGGTTTATCGCCTGCTTAATTTTTTCATGTAGCGCCTGTCTTTGCTCTGTTGACATGGCGCGACCACGCACCTGTTCCAACTCGCCCATCAGGTTCAATAAATTAGCGGTGTGCGCATTCACGGCTTTGTCTATATCGAGGATGATGGATTCGTGGCGGGGGGGAGGATCGGCTTTTGCAGCTGCAGTAATTGCATTCTCTAATTTTATCTTAGTTGATATTAAAGCCTCGTTAACAGAACCGTTTGTATGTAATTTCCAAAATTCGTTGATATCACGCTTTAAATTCGAACGTTTCTCTTTATCAGCTTGACTACCACTACCTTCTGGTGGGAGCGCATCTAATTTAGCCTGAATTTTATCTAATTCAGCGACGCGGCTCTCATATTCATGCTGCGCTTCTGCCAGCTCCTTACGTGCCGTTCTCACCTCAAAAGGCCCTTCCGCCTCTTGTCGCTCTAAAGACATGAGTTGCTTACCAATAGCATTCATCAGTTTAACACTGGCGACATTGTTATCGGGCATAAAACCACGCATAGCAAACGACACAAAAGGGCTGACTTCATGACCATAAAAATCTACTTTATTTTTTTGATCAAAAGTCACTTGAAAATTATTACCTTGAGACCCTTCTGTCTTTACTGTTCCAACTGGCATGATCTTCTCCTCTTTCACGTTTCCCTAGACAAGCCGTCTAGCCACGCGGTACCATAAAAATTTAGGTGCCCATTTTTCTATGCTCACTACCTTCATTATAGATCATATTTCAGACATTGAATCTTGGTTTAGAACACAGTGGAAAGATACCACCCCGGCCATCACCACCTCGGTGGATCTCCGCTATGCAGGCTTTAAACTCGCCCCCGTAGACACCAATCTTTTCCCCGCAGGATTTAATAACTTACCACCACATGCGTTGACCTTATCCGTGCAAGCCATGCAAGCTTTTCTCGCACGCTTACACCCGCAATGTCGAGAAGTGGGTATTATTCCAGAAAGCCACACCCGTAATCGTTTTTATTGGGAAAGTATGCGGGTATTACAAGACATCGTCGAAAAAGCGGGCTGCAAGGTACGCATTGGTGGTTTGCAAGCACTAGAGCTTCCAGAGAGAACCATTCCCATCCTAGAAAAAACGAATCATCGTTTATCTATTGACGGACATGAGCCTTCTTTTTTTATTTTAAATAACGATTTATCGGATGGTATTCCTGAGATTCTGCACCATCTGGAGCAAGCTATTTATCCCGCACCGGCGCTCGGATGGATTAAACGGCGAAAATCCCATCACTTTGATCTCTATGCCAAAGTAGCACACTCATTTGCAGAAGCCATTGGTTTAGATCCTTGGATTATCACCCCGGAGCATACGGTGGTTGAAGGTGTCGATTTTATGGAAAAAACCGGTCTAGAAGCGCTGATGGATGCCAGCGATCAAATCTTGCGGAATATGCAAAAACAGTATGATAGACAAGGCATTACCCAAGCCCCGTTTGTCGTCATTAAAGCCGATAATGGCACCTATGGTATGGGGATTATGACTATACACGAGGCCAAAGAACTACAACAAATCAATCGTAAAACCCGTGCACACATGGCAAAAAGCAAGGGCAATCAACCCTTAGTGCAAGTGATGATACAAGAAGGCATCCCGACCATTACCAAAACTGAGGTGGGTTCGGTCTCTGAGCCCGTCGTCTATTTAATTGGGAGTTGCGTGGTGGGTGGTTTTTATCGACTGCATCCGGAACGCGGTATTGATGAAAACTTGAATAGTCCGGGTATGACCTTTGAACCCATTCCCTTTACCTTGCCTTGCAATTTGCCCTCTCGACACTCTGGCGCAGATGCCGAAGCTAAAAATCAATTTTATACTTATAGTGTGATCGCCCGGCTTGCTGCTTTAGCCGCGGCCCTTGAACAAGCGGAGCTTCCCTCATGCAATTAGCCTTCTTGATTGATCCTCTTTCAACGCTGCATCCGAAAAAAGATACTTCCGTATTTTTGATGGAAAAAGCCCAAAAACTGGGGATAGATTGTTGTATCTTTACGCAGGATACTTTGGTAGCGCGTGACAATAGCATTTCTGCAGCCATACATCGCATTCACATCGGAAACATACAGCAGAGTGATTGGGCAAGCACAAGCGCCTTGGGCATACAAAATCTCCAAATGTTTGATTGTATTTTGATGCGCCAAGATCCTCCCATGAACCGCGAATATTTGTACGCGACCTATGCCTTAGAAATTGCCGAACAACACGGGGTAAGCGTTCTCAATCACCCACAAGGGGTGCGCGATACTAATGAGAAGTTTATTACCGCTACCCTACCCCAATGTTGCCCACCTACTGTCATTACCCGTGATCTAGCGACGCTTCTCCTTTTTTGGGATACCCATCGATCTATTATTTTAAAGCCCTTAGATGGTATGGGGGGCACGGGTATTTTTCATATAGATGAGGGAGGCCGCAATCTGCATGTCGCCATTGAAATGCTCAGTCAACATGGACGTCATAGTATTCTTGCGCAAGCCTATCTGCCAGAAATTCACGGTGCCGGTGATAAACGTATTATGGTGCTAAACGGAGACCCCCTACCCTTTGCCTTACGACGTATGCCGCTTGCAGGCGAACATCGCGCCAATTTGGCCGCAGGTGGGCGCGGAGACATTACGCCTTTGACCGAGCGTGATCGCTGGCTTTGTGCAGAAATAAAACCCCTTTTGCAAGCACGCGGATTGTCTTTTGTGGGCGTCGATGTGATTGGCGACTATATCACGGAGGTGAACGTTACCAGCCCTACTTGTTTACGAGAGATTTGTGAGCAATCTGGCACGGACTATGCGAGCCCGTATTTAGAATCTTTACTCTAACTCACTTCAGGCTCAAACTCTGTTTCCGAGCCGTGCTCGGCTCGGATCAACCTGCCACTGATGTTAGTGTTCGGTATAAAGGCCTGAAATGACGTGCTATTTTACTCATCCCCGGCTACATATAAATTTCCTGCTGGAGCGGCATCTGGGGCTTTTGCGCCCTGGATGGTATATTGGCGATGTTGTAGATATACATCTCGTAAAAACGCATATTCATCTACGGCTTGATGAAATAAGTCCTCTTGAGGCAGGAACTGCGCACGTAACGAAATATATTGTACCCCCAAAATACTATAAAAAGCCGGAGCACTAGAAATAAACGGATAGGGTGTAAATAAGGCATAATCAAACAAAACACTCATGCCATCGCGTATCGTGCTCGGCCCAAAGAAAGGCAGCATAATATAAGGAGATTGTGTATCCCCCCATTTTGCAAAGGTAATTCCCAAGTCATTGGTATGTGGTGGCAATCCAAAAGGCCCGGCGGCAACATCAAATAAACCCGCCACCCCAAAAG
Source organism: Legionellaceae bacterium (assembly GCA_030696465.1). GTDB lineage: Bacteria > Pseudomonadota > Gammaproteobacteria > Legionellales > Legionellaceae > JAUYSE01. The sequence goes on along the minus strand of JAUYSE010000033.1, from coordinate 1,207 downwards.
TAGAGTTAATGGCAAATCGCCAAAAGTCTTTGATCATCCAGCGCCATTCGCCTTGTAATAAGTCATTAGCAACCGCAGGCATCATTCGTATATTGGAATAGGCGTTATCTATGCTATTTTGTACCGTGACTGGCAACACTTTTTGATAGATGACGGCGACCGGACGAATAAAGGTCGCATCAAAGGCGCGGTTAAAGGCAAAAATCTCGCGATTGGTTTTTTCGTAGGGGTCTACTGGCTTACTCGCGGTATTGGGGGCAACAGGAGTACTAGGAGTGCTCGGAGCATTAGGGGCATTAGGGGCATTAGGAGCATTCGGTGTATTGGCACTGGCGCTTATTGCGCATCCTAATAATAAACTTCCTAATCCGCGTCGTAGTCCCATATTTTCACAATCTTACAAATAAAAACATCCTACACGAGTCTGCGTTAAAAGCAAAGACCACGATACACATCAAAACGCACTGTTTTTTCTTCAATAGTATAATCATAAGGAATGATGGGTGCTTCGGAACTGGGCCACTTCACCACCACCCGCTGCTTTACTCTGGAACGCGCCAAGCGAATTAAGGTCTCGACATCATCATTCGGAGGGATAAAGCCTTGTAATATTTGCATAGGCTTTTTCACTAAAGCCGATTTTTTACGTGCTGGATGCATAGGATCCATATAAATCACTTCTGGATAGTCCTCACCGCTAAGTTGCTGTAAATAATCCGCTGCTTCGGCCTGAATCAAGGTCAGTGACCAGCTTTTATCGGCGCGACGTAATGCATCTTCTAATAAAATCGCTAAATAGGGATGACGTTCCAACATGGTTACTTTTGCACCCAAGCTCGCCAAAATTGTACTTTCTTGTCCCCAACCTGCCGTCAGGTCAAGAATGGTTTGCCCGACGTGTGGCTGACAGGCCCGCACTAAGCCCTGTTTCTTTCCGGCTTGCACCCGAGCCAACAAGGCCTTACTCGTAAAACAGGGTTGTATGGGAGAAAATCCGGGTACACACAAAAAAAGGCCGTTTTCTGAGCAGTGCAATCGATACTCACCATCGTTAGACACCTCCAGCCCTAGACGAGCCGCCAACTGCAGCGCTTGTGGGTAATAGGTTTCATTTTCGTAGCTTATCACGAGAGGTGAGCGCATTTTGGTCTTCCATTTTATTCGAGCCGCGACCTTTAAAATAAAACTGCTCCGCTCCCTCACGGTC
>JAUYSE010000029.1 GCA_030696465.1 Legionellaceae bacterium | reverse complement strand
ATAAAGCTGGTATTGACAAGAACGTGATTAATCAATATTCACAATCTACAATCCCTCAACCATTACCAGAACCAAGACCTGCTGTGTTGCCATTTCAATCCTGTATGCTACCAGAAGCGCTCAGGGACTATGTTTTTGATGTGGCCGATCGCCAACAGAGCTTACCTGATTTTGTTGCAATAGCAGCAATAGTGGGGCTATCTGGCCTATTAGGACGCAAAGCATTAATTTGTCCAAAGCAACTTGATGATTGGTCAGTAACTCCTAATCAGTGGGGAGCTATCATTGGGCGACCCTCAGCAATGAAAAGTCCCAGCATGAAAGAGGCTCTCAAACCCTTACGTCAGTTTGATACAAAGGCTGCGCAGCAGTTTGAGGAAGATAAAAAAAATTACGAGGAAGAATGCCAGTTAAATGAATTGGAAAAACTTGCCGCAAAAGATAAGGCAAAAAAAGCTATAAAAGCTAACAACCGCCAACAGGCAAAAGAAGCTCTTAAAATAATGGATTGCGCTACTTCACCTGTACGACAAAGATTGGTGGTGAATGATGCCACCATAGAAAAATTGGGTGAATTATTAAACGAAAATACTAACGGTTTGATACTGGTTCGTGATGAGTTATCAGGCTGGTTGGCGAAACTAAATAAAGAGGAATATCAATCTGACCGAGCCTTTTATCTCGAATGCTTTGATGGTAATGGTCATTACACCTATGACCGCATTGGCCGTGGCACAATTGAAATTCAAAATTGCACTCTTTCAATTATCGGAGGGATTCAGCCAAGCAAAATAGCCACGCTAGTTCGCGATGCGATTAGAGGCACGTCTGATGATGGCTTGATTCAGCGTTTTCAATTGGCTATATGGCCGGATGATATTGGCAACTGGGCGTGGATTGATCGTGCGCCCAATCAGCAGGCAAGGGCAAAATATTACGCTGTATTTGAAATGCTTCACAAACTCCACTTTAATACCCAAAACGAAGAACCATATTGCTTCCGTTTTACTGATGAAGCACAACAGTTATTTATTACATGGATGAAGGAAATTCAAGATACTGCGCGTAACCCCGATATTCATCCAACCCTTGAAAGCCATATGTTGAAAATGCCACAAACCGTTGCTGGTTTAGCATTGCTCTTTGAAATAATTGATGGTGGTCGTAAAACTGTAGGAATAGAAGCTACTGCGCGCGCATTAGATTGGGCAGACTATTTACTGAGCCATGCTAAACGTCTTTATAGCCTTGCTATAAATCATAGTCTTGATGGCGCAAGACTCATTTTGGAACGTAAATCCAAGCTGCCTAGTCCCCTAACAGCACGCGATATACAACGCAAAGGATGGTCAGGGCTTGATAGTATTGACGCGGTTAATGATGCTCTAAATTGGCTTATTGATTATGGCCATATTCAAGCAAAAACATTAAGCGCAGCAGATACTAATGGGCGTCCAAAAATTGTTTATCAATGGATTAACTCTAAACAATCCAAGGGGAGTTAATATGGGGCGCTGGCTAAAAAAATTAGATGATATGTACATGAGCGAACCGACAAAACTGACACAATCTTCTGTCGGTTTTGTCAGCACCACTTCGGAGCATTTCGATAAAAATAATGCAGTAACATTCGATCTTATTAACTTTATCGAGAAATGTTGCATTAACCTACAAATTGAACCACAGCAAGTTATTGATGGTCTGTTATCCACCGATGACGAACAAGATATAATCAACGGCGATATACCTGAGGAATCATTACGATTACACATAGAACTATGGATATCCGCAGGTAAGCCGCATTACTCAGGCAAAGCGCAAAGTAAATAATTTAATCATAAAGGAGGAGTTATGCCGAACCTTGATACAGCGCATGATAAACAGCTTTATACCCTACAGGATATTACTGAGGCAAAAGAGAAATTTAACAGGCATATCATTGATGAAAATGCTATTGCAACCAACAATATCAGAGCTGAGAAATTTGACATGGATAAGGCCAAACAGAAAAGCAGTGATGCTTTAATCGCTCTTGATGTAAATGGTGGCCTGCAATCAATGCTTGCCGCACAAATGTTATCTATTCATGAATTACAACAGCGAACAATGACCTATGCTAATGCCATTGATAGCTTGGAACTAAAGAAGTACTACACAAATACAGCAGTAAAATTAGCCAATTGTTTTGTACAACAAGCCAACATATTAGCAAAACTACAAGGCGTTGGTGGTCAAAAAATTATTGTTGAGCGTGTCGATGTTCATCAAGGAGGCCAAGCCGTTGTCGGTAATATTCAAGGGGGTATGGGTAATAAGGAAAAATTATGAAAACAACCTCAAGAACCGAGAAAAAACAGTATGCGTTTGAATCTGCGTCTCGCTGTGGCGCACGGACAAAAGGGAATGATGGTAAACCTTGTCGCTGCCCTGCTATCAGAGGTAAAACTCGTTGTCGCGTACATGGTGGCGCGCGAGGCTCTGGTGCTCCACGTTATAACCTCAACGCTTTAAAGCATGGCGAAACTACAAGTGAGGCTAAGGCTTTCAAAAGAGAAATTAAACTTACTATTCAGCGCAGTAAGAATGTTATCAAAGATCTTGTCTAACTATTCAACTACACTACAGGCATAAGACGAATTTCAATTTTAAAAAATCATGGATGGTGGGTGGGGGTGCCGGGGGTTTTCGCGGACGGTAGGGTCATCCGGTAGCGCGCAATTTTCTCAGCTTCTCTGCCAGCGAATTTATAACTTTTAAATTAGACTCTGCCCGACAAGTGATAATTAAATACCTTCATTTGTAGCTACTTGACAGCAGCCGCTAATAATAAAAAAGAACTTCGTGAAATGCTTTCTCAACTTCAGATTAGCTACCCTCAGGTTGGTTGAGTAAACCCTGATTTTGCTTTTCTTCCTCAAAAAACTTAACAAAAAATGTTTTCGACAGCTTGGGATTTATCTTGTTTTTACGAGTAAACTCTGCTGTGAACCCACATTTTTTATAAAATTCAGGTGCTTGAAAAGCACTTGTACATAAGTTGATATTATTGAAGCCCTGTCCTTTAAAATGCTCCTCGAGAGCTTGCAATAATTTTCTTCCATAGCCTTTTCCCCTGCAATCACTATCAACCCATATGTCATCGACCCTCTGTGCCAGCGACAATGAGACAAAAATAAGGTAAAACTACTTCCATGAGGGCGG
>JAUYSE010000223.1 GCA_030696465.1 Legionellaceae bacterium | reverse complement strand
CCCAGAACCGACTACCAATTCACCTGCTTTTAAACCGGAGGTAATGATGGTTTCATTGTCGCGTTGTGCGCCGGTAGTGATAAATCGACGATTTGCCACAAGTTGTCCTTTGTCATTTTTGCTAATCACAAACACTGAATTACCATATAAGCTGTAATCAATGGCCGTACTGGGTAATACAATGACAGAGTATTTTTCTGGTTTATATACTTCAAGCGCGGCATACATGCCGGGCATGAATGCATAACGAGAGGTGTTGGGTTTTGGGGTGCAATGAATTACTTTAGGTGCTTGTTGCGCTGAACTATGGGGCCTCGGATCAACCTCGGTCATTGCGCAGTTGTTGAGTTTTCCCTCAATTTTCAGATTGTGATTATTGGGATCAATTGAAGAGTTAAAGGCAGTAATATCTCCTTCAAAAACCCATTGCGGGTAGGCTTCAAAGCGTGCCGTAAATTTTTGTCCGGGCTTAATGGCCGGGAGATATTGTTCGGGAAGATAAAACTCGACCAAAATAGTATCGTAGGATTGCAAGGTGACAATAGGGGTTGATCCAGGCGTGATATATTGCCCTAAATTGACTTCACGAATACCTAAGCGTCCCGAAAAGGGGGCACTAATGTGTTTTTGTGCAATTTGGGCTTTAATTTTGGTAACGCTGGCTTCGGATTTTTCTAAATTGGCTTTGGCTTCATCGACGGTAGAGGTAGACGTCGCTTGTTGCTTTAATAAGCTGAGTTGTCGATTATAATTGAGTTTTTTTAAGGCGAGATCGGCGGCGTTATACGCTAAGGTCGCTTGTTCTACACTATCATCTAAATCAAGCAGGGGTTGTCCTGCCGTTACCGATTCTCCGGACTGAAAATGCAAAGCGACGACATTGCCAGGGACTTCCGCGTTTACTTCTACCCCACGTTGCGCTTTCAAGAGCCCTACGGCATAGAGATTGGGTTGCCACTCTTTTTTTAATGCGCTCACGCTGGAGACATATACGGCCGGCGGTTCATAGGTGGCGAAAAATCGTTGTATCATAAAACTTTTAAAGAGATTAAATCCGAGAATGCAGCCAAATAGGATGCTCAGTGCAATTAATAATTTTGTAAGACGTTTTATCAGTAGGGTTTGCATGGATACATCCTTTTACAGTTCCTTACGAATGGGGGAAGAGCACAATGGCATCACTGACTTGTGATAAACCATGGACCTCTAAAGAGAAAGAAGGGATTTGTACTTGAAGTTGCGTAGAGCTTCCGCCATCTAAATTTAGGGCATAATTACATAAAATAGGGCTATCTTTCATCATTTGAGCCAATTCTGTGGTAGACAAAGCAAAATTATCGGTCACCAGTATAATCACTTTATTATCCGGCGTCACGCCTAATGCGGTTCTTTCGGCGCGTCCTGGACGTAAAGGAGGGATATGTCCGTTGATAAGTAATCGTGGTCCACTTTGTACGGCAAAAGCAATATCGGGGCTGTGCTCAAAGTTTTTTACACTGGCGATGCTGGCTTTTTGGTGGCGAATATAAAATACCCCCCACCAACTTATTTTTTTTAATGAGCTATATTCTTGATAGTGATGGATACGCAAGCCTAAGGGCTTATAATTGAGATCAAAGAATCCGGCATTGATGCCGAGAAGGGCGTGACTATGTTGCACGAGGCTATCTACGGAGGCATGTTTTTGATTCAGGGTTTTTGCGGGAAGCAATCCCAAATCAAAATGTTGCAGATCAATGCGAAACACATGCACATGTGAAAAAGGATTAAACATGGTATGCTGTAAATCTTGATATTCTAAGCCTGGCAGCAGCGTTTTCCACTGACCATTTGCGAAAGCGATCGAGGTAAAAAATAAAAATAGAGATACCGTGTGTTTTAATCGGTGCAAGAATCTTGTATGCTTCTTTCCAAACATCAAATTAAGAGGACGCGATATGCAAAGTTCCTTGCAAAATACCAATAGACTACTCAATAAGTCAACTACTTTTCAAGAAAGCCTATTGCAAAAAGTGTTAGATTTTGCAAAACAAAAAGGGGCGACTGATGCAGAAGTCGTGATGCATGAAGAGTCTGGTTTTGGTGTCGATGTTCGCATGGGTGCGGTAGAAACCATCAGCTCGTCCGAGGGACGGTCGTTTACGGTGGTCGTCTATTTGGGGCATCGAAAAGGCTCTTCCAGTAGCACCGATTTAAGCGAAGCCTCTTTACAATCTTTGGTGCAGGCCGCTTATGATATTGCGTCGGTCAGTGCAGAAGATCCTTGTTTTGGTCTGGCAGATCCGGCCTTATTAATTAAAAACGCACCTGACCTTGATTTGTTTCATCCTTGGGATCTCTCCCCTGAGCAAGCGATACAAGACGCCATTGCTTGTGAGGCCTATGGTTTAAATTATGATCCAGCGATTGTGAATTCAGATGGGGTGAGTATCGCCAACTATCTTTATTGTAATAGTTATGCGAGCTCTCAAGGTGCACAAGCAGTGGTGTATAGCACTTCTCATAGTCGTAGTTGTTCCTTATTGGCAAAACAGGGTGACAGCATGCAGCGTGAATATGAGTATAGTGTGGCGCGTGATGCTCGTCATTTAAAAGATTTACGCTTTATTGGTGAAGAAGCTGCAAAATTGGCAAAACAACGCTTAGGGGCGCGCCCTATTCGTACGCAAAAAGTTCCAGTGGTGTTTTCTAATCGTCTCTCAGGAGGGGTGATTGGTTGTTTTATGGATGCGATTAGTGGTTCGTCCCAATATCGTAAACAAACTTTTTTATTAGACTCTATCGGAAAAACCGTGTTTCCTTCTTGGGTTAAAATAGAAGAAGAACCTTACTTGCCAGGTGCATTGGGTAGTTCTGCCTTTGATGGTGATGGGGTGATGACGCGTCCGAATGTTTTTGTAGAGGATGGCTGCATTCGTCAATACGTATTAGGCTGTTATTCTGCACGTCGTTTGGGTTTAGAAACCACGGCTAATTCAGGTGGTGTATATAATCTACGGATGAGTTCAAATATAGAGAATTTAGAAGAAATTCTCTCACAGATGGGTTCCGGTTTGTTAGTCACCGAGCTGATGGGGCAGGGCGTCAATTTAATGACGGGCGATTATTCGCGCGGCGCTAATGGATTTTGGGTAGAGGGCGG
>JAUYSE010000215.1 GCA_030696465.1 Legionellaceae bacterium | reverse complement strand
ACTTATCTCTCGCTCAATACCCGCACCCACAGTATACGTAAATGCCGTCTCAGTATGCTGCACAAAATTAGGAGTTTGTACCGCCGCAAATATCTTAGGGCTATTCATAAACTTATACGCTTGGTTAAACCCTACCCCGATTGATATAGGCGCAGATTTTTGGACGAAAAAAGGTATTTTTAAGAGCTATTCTTCTAAGTATAAGAGGAGAATAGTATAACCAAAAAGCGTAATTATTACACTGCATCAAAAAAATCAAAAATTGCACTTGCTGCAATTGAGGGAAAACTGACTCAAGCTCAGCTGACCAGCGAATACGGTGTTCATCCTACACAGATTAAGGCTTGGAAACAAACAGCGTTACAAGCAATATCCAATGATTGGATAAACACTCTAAAAGCCCACAAAATCTCTATTAGCATGGATGGACGAGGTCGCTACCTAGATAATATTTTCATAGAGCGTTTATGGCGTAGTTTTAAGCAGGAAAAACTCTATTGGTATTCTTTTGAAGCAATCGAAGAAGTTGAGCTAGCATTATCTGAATACTTTTATTATTATAACAACCGAAGATCGCACCAGTCTTTCGGATACAGCACACCAGCGAGCATGTATTTTGACCACAACCCAAAAGCATGAACTCGGTGTGTCATGGCTTACCCACAGGGTCCACAAGCCTATCCGAGAGAATGAAAGCTCTCCTGGTCTATGGACTTGTGGATAAGCCATTCTAAGAGTAAGGTGATTAGACTAACAAGCCGGGAATAGCTCTTATTTTCCCTGAATTTTGTTCCAGACATCCGGACCCATATCAAATGCCAGATATTCAAGAAAATCAATCAGGGGACTATACAGAAATGCCGCGTAACTTAGTGCCAATGATTTATTTACTTTTTGGTGGTCTTATTATTATTTGCAATATACTATTCGCTAGCTATTTTCCAATTATTAATGATGAGGCTTATTACCTGGCATTCGCAAAAAGCATGCAGTTAAGTTTTATCGACTCCCCACCATTTGTTGCTTATTTAACTTATCTCCAGGCGGAACTTGGATATACTCAGCCTCTTATTCTTCGTTTTTTTGTCATCTTGTTACATTTTCTATCTACTATGTTTTTACTCTTGATTGTGAAAAATAACAGCAACAATGATAAATTTTTATTCGAAAAACTTTTTGTTACTTTCCTCCTTGCTTATATAGTGCCTGCGTTTGGAGTGACTAGTTTCTTTATTTTACCAGATTGCGGGTTATTTTTTAGCTTAAGCCTTATGTTGTGGGTTGTTGACAAAGTGCATCGAGAAAAAGAATTATCCATTTTGTACAGCCTGCTTTTAGGCGTTGGACTAGGGATTGGTTTGTTATCGAAATATCATATCATGCCGTTAGGCGGTGGTTTATTACTGGGTTTATATCTTGATCTGGTTTTTATAAAAAAAACATTTTGTATCAACATATTATTAAAATTAATCATCTGCCTGTTATTGGGTTTATTGATTGCTGCACCTGTTTGGGTTTGGAATTACAATAATCATTATGCTTCTTTTATTTTTCAACTGGAACATGGGTATTATTCAACCCAATGGCGATTGCAACATGCGCTAATTTTTTTGATTGGTGTTTCGTTATATCTCACCCCATGGGTTGCTTATTTTCTGCTTAAAAATGGTCTATTCAAGAACATTAAATTTTATTTGCTTATTCCTGCTAGCTCACTTTTTCTTATTTTAATTATTAGCAGTTTAAGAACAAAAGCTCTTCCGCACTGGCTTACCCCTGTTTTTTGGTTATTAATACCTTATGCCGTTCTTTATACCCCTAGACTACAAAGGATTAAGAAAATAGCTGCCTATACCATGATCATTTGGATCCCAATATTACTTATATTATTACTGCCTGAAGGAATGAATAATATAAAAAAAATCAGTAAATTAATTAACCCGGATACGAGCTATTTAGCAGACCTTTTATTATGGGATGATATAAAAAAATATACCTCAAAAAATGCCAGCGCTCAGCAGATGTTGACTAATCTCTCGCAAACTCAACGCTATGAATGCAAAAGAAAAACACCTTTAATTGGAACTGCTCGGTGGTATTGGGCTGCGCAATTAGAACAAATTTTCCAAGATAAATATAAGGTGCTAAATTTGGATCAAAATTCTTCCAACTTTTATAATTGGAGAGATAATTTGGTAGAGTATGCTAACTGTCCGATTGTTTTATTTGTCCCATTTAAAAAAGTTAGTGACCTGGAAAAAATAATAAATATCAATAATTATCATATTATAAACGATGCGGAGCTAGTTGATTACAGCTCATTGCAAATAGCTATGATCGATGCTACATTGAAATCAAGAGAGGTATTAATTGCCATACAAGAAGATTTATTAAATAATCCCCGTTATTAACCTGCCTCAGACAAACACACAGATGAATATTTCAAAAAAAATGATTAAGCTACTACTAAATCCTGTTACTGTAGCGATATTAATCTGTGCAGTAACACTAACCTATTATTATATTGATATTCCGTTAACGACCGTTATAGCTATATTTGCTTTAAAAGACAATTTCCCAGCGCTAACCTGGATAACATTTCTGGGAGATGGGATAATCATTATTGCCCCTTTATTAATCAGTGCCCTGTTATTTCGTTATTTTTACAAACACCCCATTTGGGAAGCGCAAGCATGGTTCCTTTCCTTATGTGTTGTTATTTCAGGATTAATTTGCGTTCTTTTAAAAGTGATGTTTGGTCGTGCCAGACCCAAACTATGGTTTAATTCACACGAATATGGGTTTTATTTATTTAAAATTAAGGGAGCATATTGGTCTTTCCCATCAGGCCATACCACTATGATATTTAGCCTTGCCTGTGGATTAAGCCTCTTATTTCCGCGTTATAAGATTTTATTTATTATCCTGGCGATATTCATAAGCTTTTCACGTGTATTATTAATCCAGCATTATTTAAGTGATATTTTAATTGCAAGTTATTTCGCTTTACTAGAAGTTTTTTGCATTGCATATTTTTTACATAAAAAAAATTGGCTATCAGAGGCGGGATTGAAGTGACCCCAATGTCTAGACCATGATCCAAAAAATATTTAGGAGATCCTAACCATTAGTTTATATGTTAAAATTTCGTCACGGTACAGGCGAGGACGCTTCATTATAATAAACATCAGCTGGTGTTTTGTACTCTAACGATTGGTGCCAGCGTCTATAATTGTAAAACTCAATATACTCACCTATTGCTTTCCTTACGTCCTTTATAGTGGCGTATTCATTCAGAGTAAGCGCTTTATAAACCCCATCTACCATTGATCTTTAAAAATAGAGACACTCACAAAGTTTATTCATTTAGGAGTGTAGCTATGAGTTTTACAGGTAAACGAGCAGATAAAGTATCCTTGTGGAAAGAGCGGTTCTTAGAATATCAGGCAAGCGGCGTTAGCACAAAAGAGTATTGTCTCTCAAAATCGCTAGCATTAAGCACATTTAAATATTGGAAATCATATTTTGAAGGCGGTTCCGTTAAAAATACCGCGAAATTTGTTAGCATTTCTGAAGGTGTTGCCTTACCCCCGAGAGGGATTCAAATTTTATTACCCAATGGTGTGCGCATTGCAATGAGTGGTTGTCGTGAGAAAAGCTTAGAACATCTATTTAGTACTCTTGGAGGTCTCTGATGTTAAAATTAAGAGAAGGAGTGCAAATATATCTCTCAAAAGAGGTGGTAGATTTTAGAAAAGGGATAGACGGCTTGATAGGGGTAGTGCAAGAAGATTTTGGAAAAAATCTGAATGAAATTTATAATGCTCTACTCTTATTAATTCATGAGGAGCTTCCATACTGGCGTCTGAATTTGACAATTCCTTCAGCTACAATTCTACCTCCAATATATAGCTTCACAGAATTTGTTAGTGAACGTAATAGGTTATTTGACTCTATCTCAGAATTCGATGATCTATATCTACATCTTGTACATGCAAGGAAAAGTCATGAAGAAAATTGGGCTATAAAACTTAGTGTAGAATTACACTAAAAAACCCTTTGAGAACCCGCGGATGGAGCTTATATATTAAAACCATTGTAAATCAAGAACTTAAATTATGGGGCGGCGTCCATAACATTGGTTATCTAATTAATTGATAATAAATAATTATTTCAATGTGGCTTTGGAAAAAGCCCCCAAATAGGCCCCACTTTGTCGAGTGTTACCTTTGGAATTGAACCCAATTCCGCCGCATAATTTGTAAAGCCATCAGCTCTTACGACATTCTCACGACAAATCTTGTGACATAATTGCGACATATCTTGCGACATTCTTATGACATATTGTAAGATAGAGGTAACAAGGAGTCATTTTAATGTTTAAACCAAAATTTACAATTACCAATTCAATTGCAAATACACTAACAACAATAGAGCGAGCTCGCGGATTTTTAGAGGCTGCTACCCTTTCAGATGAGTGGGTCGCTAAGATGCAAAATAAAGCCTTAATTCTCGAGGCGCATCACACAACACATATTGAAGGTACCCAGCTTACCTTGGAGCAATCAAAGCAATTATGGGCAGGAGAACATCTTGCAGCAGCTAATCCAGATGATACTAAAGAACTATTAAACTACCGACGGGCGTTTGATTTGGTAGCGGGCTATGTGAGTGATGGCGAGCTTATTACCGAAGGATTAGTTAGAGAAATTCACAAGCGCCTTGTAGATGGAGTGAGAGGGAATGCTGCAACTCCAGGGGACTATAGAAATATCCAAAATTATGTTGTGAACACCAAAACAAAAGAAGTTATTTACACGCCCCCAGCGGCTTTCGAAGTGCACCAGCTGATGCGCGAATTAATCGATTGGATAAACCATGAGACTGAAATTCATCCCGTTTTAATGTCGGGTATCGCACAATTTCAGCTGGTACACATTCATCCTTTTTTAGATGGAAATGGTAGAACTGCACGCTTGCTATCAACACTCTGTTTATACCAGAAAGGATATGATTTCAAAAAGTTATTTACCATTAGTGAATATTACGACCGCAATAGAGCAGATTATTATGAGGCAATTCAAAGCGTCCGCGAACAAGATATGGATATGACGAAATGGGTGGAATACTTTGTTTCCGGGCTATCAATCCAATTACAAGAAGTGAAAAAAATCGGCAAACAGGCAATAGAACAAGATCTTTTGGCAAGGCAATATCATTTATCTGATAGGCAAAAATTAGCAATCGAATATATTGCCAAACATGGTGGCATTACCATTCAACAGTTTGAAGCTATTTGTCCTGACGTGACGCGCAGAACCCTACAACGCGAGCTGAAAGAACTAATCAATAAAAATATTTTATTCACTACAGGTGCCACAAGTAATTTGATTTATGAAATGCAAGTCAATAGTAAACGGACTAACGGCTAAGGGTATTATAATGAAACCAATTTTACTAGATTTACCGATGCCTATTACAACTCCACGACCCCTCTGTGCCAGCGACAATGAGACAAAAATAAGGTA
>JAUYSE010000162.1 GCA_030696465.1 Legionellaceae bacterium | reverse complement strand
TTTAATTATCACGCCAAAGGCTCTAAAACCAATCCCTCTAAAGGACATACGGCTATTTTCGGAGGGAATAATGCCGGGAAAACAACGCTCGTTAATTTTTTAGATGCACAGATGGGGCGCTTTGCCGGTCGAAGCTTTTTTATCGATAGAGATGAATCCTCTAAAATTTATATCTTGGCCTGTGGAAATAGCGTTTATAACAAAATTTCTCCATCCACCCCACTTGCTATGAATCCTTTAAAACTATCGGATACCTCAGAAAACCGCTCTTTTTTAAAACTGTGGTTGGCAACCTTAATTCAAGAAGCACATGAAACAAGCCTCCCCAGTGATATCGCAGAAACGGTGAATGATTGTATTGATTATGCCTTTGAACAGCTTTCCCCAGAATTTCGAACGCTAAGCCATGTCAGTCAATTTTTACCGGTAGATTTCCCTCGATGGCCACATCTGAGAAAGTGGTTAAAAGAAGATAACTCGCGGATAGACGGAGAATTTCATTGGGTTTTTGATAATGAAACGGACGCCCTTAACTTTGACTTTGATAAAGTGGGATTTGATGTCACCTATCTGATGGATTCTACTCACCCCTCAATTGCCACCCCTGTATATTTATATTTAGTGCACCGCATGCGCCAATGCTTAGATGGCAGGCTGACCTCGTTTGTCATTGATGAAGCGTGGCAATTGTTTGCCACTCCTTTTTGGGTCAAATGCTTACAAGAATGGCTACCTACGATTCGTAAAAAGAACGGTCATTTTATTTTTATGACCCAATCCCCAAAGACGGTTACTACCTCCGCCATTCAACACGTGGTTTTGGATAATCTTGCAACCATGGTGGTGTTCCCCAATCCCTTGGCAGACAGAGATACTTACATTGAACATCTCAAACTCAGCGAGTCAGAATATCTGGCGATTAAAGATAATACTCCGGAGTCACGGATTTTTCTTTATAAGCAAGAACACCACGCCATGCTTTGTAAACTCGATTTAAGTGACTTAAGTGATGTTATTCGCGTGCTTTCAGGAAACACAAAATCGGTGAAACTTCTGGATGAAATTATGCGGGAGGTGGGTGATAACCCTGATGCCTGGTTACCTCTATTTTTAGAAAAGAGCCATCAACACCCTACCTACTGCATTCAACGCCCTACGTACCGCGGCCGAAGGTCCGCGGTATCCAGAGATCTCCTAGATACCGCGGACCTTCGGCCGCGGTACGTAGGCGTTGAGTGAGGAGTGGACGATGAACAAAAAGACCTGGCTATATGCTGTAATTATATTTCTGACTAGTACCGCCTACGCCGATTTTTTAGGGGTTGAAGATGTGCAATTACTTGCTTCCACTCTAAAACAATTAGAAGTGATGAAAGCCCAATACCGCGTATTAAACGATACCTATCAAAGCACTAAAAATCAGGTCAATGGGCTTAATCAATTAAAAACTATGCATAGCGGGCATTACGGCTTTGGTAATTTGAATAATAATCTGGATGCGTTACAAAGTTGGCAATCCCCGGTCAGCACTTGGCAAGATGCCTTACAAAACTTATCGGGAGGAAACCCAGAACGATATCAATCCTTGGTCGCTGCTTATGAAAAAAATCACCCCGCTTTAAATGAGACAGCCTACGCCCATTATGCCTCTTCAGAAAGTGTCGCACGTTTTAAAGAAGATAAAGCCCTCAATCGCGCGGTACAAGTACAAACCACCGAAAGCTATAACGAAATCAATCGACATATGGAGTCCCTGCATAAACTCTCAGAGCAAATTGAAAAAACGCCCAATACCAAAGGGGCGATTGATTTGAATTCCCGTTTAATGACGGAGATTGGCTTTATTCAATTGATGAGTTTGCGCCTACAAGCCCTGATGAGCCAACAAATATCGCAAGACAGTTTAGCCGAATTACAAGATAGAGCGGAAATGGCGAAATTCAATCAATTGCCAAAGTCATAAGGAGTAAGCATGGTGCAAAAATGGTTTATCAGCATGTGGTTTTTAAGTTTAGTTACTGGATGTACCAAGCCCCCAGATATCTCGGCCCCCTGCCGCGATTTTGGTAGGTTTTGTTCACAGCAACCGATTAACGATATGCCTATAGGGGGTTAACCGTGACGCCTACGTCCCGCGCTTTATGCGCGGGATCCAGGCGACTTCACTGGATTCCGCGAACAAGTCGCGGAAAGTAGGCTTCAGAGCAGGGAAGTAGGCTTCAGGGACTTTTCTGAGGAAACTGAGATATTAATACATTTCAATATAGGAGAAAAATAATGAAAATATACTGGAAGAAAATGTTAGGTTTGGCAACAAGCATCGTATTACTCAGTGCCTGTCATCACGATAATCCCTTGGAAACCCACTCTAAAAAAGACAGCGCTACTTTTTTAGAAAACGCTTCTTCTAACGTTGAAGTGCGCCTTAATTTTGCGATTAAAAAAGAAGAACACGGTTACGGCTATGGGGAATGTATGGAAGGCAAGAAAAACCCTGAAATCAATTGTACCACGCTTTATGAAGGCATGGTTCGCTTCGCCAAAGAAGGCCATTATGCAGGCTTTAACTCTTTGACTTTAGCAGATCTTACCAATAAAAAAATGTTTGCCAGCCTTATCGATGATTATTACGAAATTATGATTACCACCTGGCCTACCTATTACCCGGTTAAATAAGATGAGTAGCTTACAGTTGGATACTTTTGTCGTGAGCCTTGCCGGTGAAATAGATAGGCTCACCAACCATTTTGTGTTCGATGGCTATAGTGCGCTGGCATCTCTTTTAAAAGCACCTCTGGGTGCCATGATAGTGCTTTATATCATCTTAATGGGCTATTCCATAACACGTGGTCTTATACAAACCCCACAACAAGAATTATTTAAATTTACGATACGTGCAGGGCTTATCTATATGTGTGCTATGAACTGGGATTTCTTTTCATCCCATGTTAGAGACTTATTTGTGACGGGTAGCGAATCTATCGCCACAACTCTTATGCAAGCAGTGCACAAGAAGGCTTCTAGTGGGTCGATTAATCAAGGCTTACAAAATGTTCTCAATGAAATATTAACCTTGGGTGGCAACCTCTTTGAGTCTGGGAATTTTCGAAAACTCACGCCATATTTTGCCGGCATTATGGTGTTTTTTTCTGGTGCAGTAACGGTAGGCTTAGCTTTCATTGAAATTGTGATTGCAAAACTTATGTTGTCCGTCACTTTATGTACGGCTCCTCTTTTTATTCTCTTTACCCTTTTTGAGCAAACCAAATCTATTTTCGATAGATGGCTTGGGGTATTGGTGGGCTTTTCTTTGGTGCTTATTTTTGTATCCAGTGTGGTGGGTCTTTGTATCCATTTATTGCACTGGATTGCGAGTGGGATGTTTACGAGTTCTGAGCAATTAAGTGTCGCTATTTGGGTGCCTCTTTTTATCGTGGCTTGTCTTTGTGTAATGGGAATTACCCAAGCCGCTGCCATCGGAAAAAGTATTGGAGGAGCTGTATGCACTTCTGGAGGGGCGGCCATGGTGGGCGGCTTTATCGGCAGCAGTATGGGTGCTTTTGTCTTTTCTAAAACAACACTCGGAAAATCGATGAGTATCGCTCGCCAAGGACTAAGCGCATCCACCAACCTCTTACCAAAAAATCTAGGAGCATCCAGTAAAGCGATGTTTCAACACATGCAACAAAACTTCAGACGAGGAAAATCATGACAGAATCACTACAGCCTTATTTTAAAAATGCCAGAACCTGGGCAGATGATAATTTTGGCAGGCTCATACAATCTCGTAATCGCTATCAAGCGGCTTTTATGTTGGTGATGAGTTGGAATATTATCTCATTAGCCGTGATTGCAACCCTTGCCCATTATCAAACTTTGGTTCCCTTATTGGTGCATCATTATGAAAATGGGGTGACAACCATTGAGCCTATCGCCTCCAATAACGCCCCGATAAATCGTACACAAGTTGAAAGTGATATTGTGCGCTATATCCAATATCGAGAATCTTATGATGCCTCAAGCTATCGAGCGCAGTTTGAGCTTATTAATCTTTTATCAGATAGCGCTGTGGGTAAGGAATATGTGCGCGAGCAAGATAAAAACAATCCCAATGCACCCATTCAAGTTTTAGGCAGTAACTTAAAACGCGAAGTGCATATCTATAGCATTAATTTTTTAGATTCGATGCTGTCGAATGAAAACGATATCCATAAAGACCATCAACCACTTGCCGAAGTCGTGTTTAGCCTGATTGATACCGACAAAATCACGGGTAAAATTACCAAATCCCATTATAACGCGATGATTTCTTGGAGCTATATAAAGCCCTCCGATTCTCCTGAAGTACGGTGGCAAAACTGGGATGGCTTTGAAGTCACCCGCTACAGTAAAGAAGCTCGCCACGTGGAGCATGCCGTATGAAAAAATATATATGCGCTTTATTAGCAGTCGCCTGCACCGTACAGGCACAAAATAATCCGAGCGTTTTCCCGACGGATGCTCGCATTAAAAAAGTGTTGTTCCAAGAAAATAATGTGGTCCCGATTAATGGAGTGACTTTTACTACGACTCAAATTCAGTTTGGAGATAACGAGCGCGTCCTCGATATTGAAGGAGGAGACAGCACTGCATGGATGGTGACTTATCACCCGGAGCTCTCCAACATGCTTTTTATAAAGCCCACTATTTTGGACTCCAATACCAATATGACGGTAATTACCAATCAACATACCTATTATTTTCATCTGAGCAGCAATAAAAAAGTAGAGCATAACGCAGCACCACAAACCTACGCATTAAAATTTATGTATCCAACACCGGTGGTTAATAAATCTAAGATCAACCCACAGACACAGGCGCGCCAGCAAACCACCACACTGCCCACCCCCAAAGTAGTCAATACCGCATATCGTTTTAGTGGTAGCCCTGAACTAGTACCTTTGCACGTGTTCGATGATGGGCAATTTACTTATTTTGAATTAAGCATCCAAGGTGCTGTGCCTGCCATTTTTGCGGTAGACGATAAAAGTGGCAAAGAATCGAC
>JAUYSE010000170.1 GCA_030696465.1 Legionellaceae bacterium | reverse complement strand
TTACCATAATTCATAATACGACAAACTGGAGGAGACGCAGTCGACGATATTTCAACCAAATCTAATTCGCTCTCTAGCGCTAAACGCAACGCTTCTCGAATAGGAACAATCCCAGCCGGCGAGCCATCTGCATGAATCAGTCGGACTTCTGGAGTGTTGACAATACGCTCATTAATACGTGCACGATCCCCGTCACGCTTATTTGACACTGAAATAGTTATTTCCTCCCCCACTGCAACTCAACATCAGTATACACCCTTCGCACTTGAGTTTTTGGCGTTGTTGCAACCTCGTTCGCCATTGGTTATGTACTGCATGTACACTTCCTCAGCTCTCTCGCTTGCGCCTAGCCGAAAATTCAATTGCTGTAAGTATAGATGCTCATTGCATTATATTAATACATTCCTAATGTTCTTTTGTTCTCTGAACTCGCTCTAAGAGTTCTATAAAATCAGGAATGGCCAAAGCACCTAAATCAACACCTTCTCGTGAACGCACAGAGACCGTATTGGAATCCATCTCTTTATCCCCTACAATTATCAAATAGGGAATCTTTTGCATAGTATGTTCACGAATTTTAAAGCCAATTTTCTCATTTCTCAAGTCACAATCGACTCTAAAACCATTTTTCTTCAAAGTTTTTGCAACATCAGAAGCAAAGTTATTATGTTTTTCTGTAATAGTCAGCAATATTGCTTGTACCGGAGAGAGCCACAAAGGAAACTTTCCAGCATAGTGTTCAATTAAAATTCCGATAAAGCGCTCAAAAGAACCTAATATCGCCCTGTGAATCATCACGGGGACCTTTCGACTACCATCTGAAGCAACATAGGTTGCGTCTAACCGCTGCGGCATAGAAAAATCAATTTGAATGGTTCCACACTGCCAAATTCGACCTAAAGAATCTGACAAAGAACATTCTATTTTGGGGCCATAAAACGCACCTTCTCCGGGCGCATCTTGCCAAACTACTCCTCGGCTTTGCATGGCGGCGCGTAAACCGTGTTCGGCCGCATCCCAAACCGCATCCGAACCCACTCGCTTTTCAGGCCGCAATGCAAGTCGGTATAAAATATCCGTAAATCCAAAGTCTTTATATACGCTCTGCACTAAATCTAATAAGCAGACGACCTCTGCTTGAATATCTTCTTCTGTGCAAAAAATGTGACCATCATCTTGAACCATATTGCGCACACGCATTAAACCATGCAATGCACCCGAAGGTTCACAACGGTGACAGTTCCCAAATTCTGAGAGACGTAAAGGTAATTCTCTATAACTGCGTAAGGTATCATTATACACCTGTACATGGCAAGGACAACTCATCGGTTTCACAGCATATTCACGGCTTTCTGTCTCGGTTATAAACATATTTTCCCGAAAATTTGCTAAATGCCCGGATTTCTCCCAGAGCGAAACATCTACTAACTGTGGTGTTTTAATTTCTTGATAGCCATCTTTTTGCAGCTGAGATCGCATATATTCTTCTAAAACACGATATATAGCCCAACCTTTGGGATGCCAAAATACCATGCCTGCAGCGATATCTTGAAAATGGAATAAATCCAATGCCTTTCCTAGTTTTCGATGATCGCGTTTTTCTGCTTCCTCTATGCGATGCAAGTAAGCTTCTAATGATTTTTTATCTAACCATGCTGTACCGTATATACGCTGTAGCATTGCATTCTCGGAGTTTCCTCTCCAATATGCTCCAGCCAATTTTAATAATTTAAACGCTTTTAAATGCCCAGTAGAAGGAACATGCGGCCCTCGGCACAAATCTTCAAAGTCACCTTGTTTGTATAAAGACAATGCTTCAGTTTCCGGTAAATCACGGATGATTTGTGCTTTATAGGTTTCCCCTAGCTCTAAAAAATGCGCAATCGCGGCATCTCGTGAAAGCTCTCTACGCTGAATAGGGGTATTCGCTTGCGCCAACTCTACCATTCGCTTTTCTATACAAGCTAAGTCATCTGGTGTAAATGGGGCTTCACGAGCGAAATCATAATAAAACCCGTCTTGAATCACAGGACCAATGGTCACCTGTGTTTCAGGGTATAATTGCTTTACGGCTTGCGCCAACAAATGTGCAGTAGAGTGGCGTGTCACTTCAAGCGCATCATCTATTTGATCTGGCGTGACAAAAGTGACTTGTGCATCTTGTGTGATAAGCGTAGAAGCATCAACCATACAACCATTTACTTTGGCTGCTAGCATTTTTTTAGCTAACGATGGGCTGATATTCTGTGCAATATCTAAAGGTGTCAACGGTTGATCAAATTTTTTGATCTGGCCATCTAATAAAGTTATATCTGGCATAATTGCATCAAGAGTTGGTAGGCACGAGTGGGATCGAACCACCGACCACCACCATGTCAAGGTGGTGCTCTACCACTGAGCTACGTGCCTGCATTTTCCGAAAAGAGCGAGATTATAACCACAAACCTCTATAAAATTCAATTGATTTTTGTGGTTCTGAGGAATTCTCACCTGATGACTTTAGTGGTAACAAAGTATTCGGAGAAATTTTCCGCTTCCTTACGGTCATCGCTTTACACACAAGTAAAGCCATGTCCTTACGGTCGCGGTTTGGATTAACTGCTCCGGATGTATCTATACTTCCATTAATTCTTTTTCTTTAGTAGACACCATCACTTCCACTTGAGCTATAAATTTGTCCGTTAATTTTTGAACAACTTCAGTAGCACGGCGTTCTTCATCTTCCGAAATTTCTTTGGCTTTTACTTTATCTTTTAACTGGCCATTCGCATCACGCCGAATATTCCGAATAGAAACTCGAGCTTGCTCTGCTTCATGTCGAACAATGCGTGCCAATTCTTTACGACGCTCTTCATTTAATGCAGGCATCGGCACACGGATAGAATCTCCTGAGCGCATAGGATTCAAACCTAGATCAGCAGTCATAATCGCTTTTTCAATCAATGCTGCCATCTGCTTTTCCCATGGCATAACGACTAAGGTTCGTGCATCTGCCGCCGTAATGTTCGCCACTTGCGATAGAGCAGTAGGAACCCCGTAATAGTCGACTTGGACATGATCCAAGAAACCTGCACTTGCCCTGCCTGTCCGAACTTTTGCTAAATCATGTTGTAAGGTTTCTAAAGTTTTGTGCATTCTCTTTTCAGCATCAAGCTTGATTGCATTGCTCATGCGTAGCTCCTACGTAAGTCCCAACTACTTCACCTAACACAATGCGTGTTAACGCAGTAGAGTCATGCATATTAAACACCTGTAATGGCATGCCATATTCCTGACACAAACAAATAGCAGTTGCATCCATCACTTGCAAGCCCTCGGTTAACACTTGTTTATAGGTTAAAAATGTATACCGTTTAGCCTCGGGGTTTTTCATCGGATCTTCCGAATAAATCCCATCCACTTTTGTCGCCTTTAAGACAATATCGGCGCCAATTTCTATCCCGCGCAAACAAGCAGCAGAATCTGTGGTAAAGAACGGATTACCGGTCCCTGCAGCAAAAATAACAATTTCTTTTTTTTGTAGATGTGTCATCGCTTTACGCCGATGATAGGGATCAACTACCCCTAACATAGGGATCGCCGACATAATATGAGCAGGTAGGTCAATACGCTCCATTGCATCTCGTAAAGCCAATGCATTCATGACCGTAGCTAACATCCCCATATGATCAGCAGTAACACGCCCAACACCCGCGGCCGATAAGGTTTTTCCTCGAAATAAATTCCCACCGCCCAATACCAAGGCGACTTCAACGCCCATTTTATTGAGACATCGCACTTCAGCAACAATACGATCCAACACAAGCGGATCAATGCCAAACGCATGTGAGCCCATCAAGGCTTCACCGCTATACTTCAAAAGAATGCGGTGATAACGTAATTGAGCGGGGGTCGTCATTATTATGACCTTACTTGAGACATAACTTCTTCTACAAAATTACCCTGTTTTTTCTCTAGGCCTTCACCCACTTCCATTCGAACAAACGCTTCAACTTTTCGGCCTTTTTGCTTCAATAGTTGTTCAACGCGTACATCAGGATTTTTTACAAAAGGTTGTCCTAACAGAGAAACTTCTTCTAAGAATTTAACAATCCGACCTTCCACAATTTTCTCAAGAATTTCTGCTGGCTTCCCAGTTTCACGTGCTTGCGCTAAATAAATTTCACGCTCACTCGCAATAACCGCTGGATCAACTGCATCTCGAGATACGACTTGTGGTTTACTTGCCGCAATATGCATGGCCAAGTCTTTAGCAAGCTCTTCATCAGAAGCATCTAGAATAACCATAACACCGATACGGGATCCATGCGTATAAATACCCACCATACCGTCTGTGCTACTGGCTCGCTCCATACGCCGCAATTGGATATTTTCGCCAATTTTGGCAACCAAATGTTGACGTGCTTCTTCTATTGTTTGGCCCTCTGCATACAATTGTTGCAAAAGCTGAGCAATATCGCTCACGCCAGAGCTTAGCGCTACTTGACCCACACGCTGCACAAATTCCAAGAAATGTGTGTCTCTTGCCACAAAATCTGTCTCAGAATTCACTTCCACCATTACAGCAGTACGTGCATCGGCTGATCTCGCAACAACGACCACTCCTTCAGAAGCCAAACGATCAGCTTTCTTATCTGCTTTTGCTTGCCCTGCTTTACGCATTTCAGCAATCGCTTCATCAATATTGCCTTGCGTCGCCATCAAGAATTTTTTACATTCCATCATACCAGCGCCAGTGCGCTCACGCAATTCCATCACTTGTTGTGCAGTAATACTCATGCATTCATTCTCCAAAACTACGTACTTTATTCTGAGTCCGATTCTACTGATTTTTTAGCTGATTTTGCAG
>JAUYSE010000163.1 GCA_030696465.1 Legionellaceae bacterium | reverse complement strand
TCGAGCCAGTTTTAATACAGAAAAGAACCACAGAGAATTCTGCGAGAAATCTCCTGCAGAAAGATCGATCCTAGCGGCAAGGGGATCCATCGCGGAATTTTCAGAGTATTTAACTTAATTCAAACTGGCTCTGGATGACGGATTCTTTAAGAACTTGTGTAGAAGATTTAGAGCATTAAGGCCTGCTAAGGCTCGCGCGCTTGCCAAGCAGCCCTAAATCTCAGGAGGTTGGTGCGCGTAAGGTCAGTTAATTATGGTAATGAGATATAAAGCTTTCTAGTCACTTTTAAGGTAACTGGATTTTGTAAAGATAGCTTAAGCCTTTTCTCTACTGAAATAATTAAGCGGAAGCTCCTGGCTTTTTTCTAATAAAAGATAGTGTTAAGTATGTTCTTTGTATGTAACTCTCCAAACCTTCGCATTTTTTCTATAAAAATGATCACTCACCAGATAGTTAGGAATCGCTGCCAGCGTATCCTCCAAATACAGTAAAGGCCAGGTTTCCCTTTCCCAAGGAGGCATGTGCAGTGTCTGAAAGATATTTTTGAGAGATTTATGTTGTTGACGCCAAAAGAAGGAGGCCTTTTGGGGACGGTACTGGATGTGCGGTGTGATGTTAGAGGGTATGTGTAGACCTTCCTCTGTTGGCATGGCGGATAAAATTCCACCAGGCAAGCTTAAAGGTTCTGGGAAATTTTCCCAGACAACAGGGTGTAGTGTTACCTGAGTTTTTTTAGGCAGTAGATATATTTTTTTTTGATATCTTCTGAGCCAATACTCTCCTAAAGACAGTTGTGGTTTGGCTTCTGGTTTCGAAAAAATCACTTCATGAATGATTTTATCCAAGCTGTTTTGTGAGGGCATGGCTTGTTTGCATTGTTTAAGCCAAGTGCGTAAGACGTTTTTAAGTCTGGAAAGTGGCAAGTCAAGGAGGGGTTCTAAGCATAAGCGGGGTTCGCCCGCACTGAGCGCGGGACAATCGAGAAAAGCTAATGCTTGTAAGTTCTCTTGGGCTTCTTGACTATGTTGCGCTAACTTCTGCAATTGCTGTTGTACTTGCGGAAAGCGTTGTTCAATGTTCGGTAATAGTTGATGTCGTAGATAATTGCGATCAAAAGAAAGATTTTGATTACTCTCATCCTCAATGTAAGCCAAGTGCTGTTGTAAGGCGTATTGTTTTAATTGCGCTTTAGAATAGGATAAAAATGGTCGACAAATAGAGATATGTTGAAAAGTACTGCAAGGCTTCATCGCAGCAAGACCATCGACGCCGCTGCCTCTAAGAAGGCGATAGAGCACCGTTTCGGCTTGATCATCGGCATGATGTCCAAGAAGTAGTATACTCTTCGTCCTTGAATTTTCGGCGTTGTTCCCAGTTCGCTCGCCATCGGTCATGTACTGCGAGTACACTCCCTCGGCTTGTTCACTGGCGCCTAGCCGAAAATCCAATTGCTGTGAGTATATATCCAGTGTATTGATGATCTCACAAAAGACTGCGTAGCGTGCGTCTCTTGCTTGTTGCTCAATATTGTTTGATGAGGCGATCTGTACTTTTCTGGAAAGAAAAGGGATACCTAAAGTTTCACAAAAAGATTTGCAATGCGCTTCCCAAAGATCGGCGTTCGGGCTCAAACCATGATGAATGTGTACTGCTAAAATTTTAGCTGCTAGCGCTGGCTCTTGCATTAAAGCATGGAGTAATACCGTAGAATCTAAGCCTCCACTGTAGCCAACCACCAATTGTTTATAGTTTTTTAGGTCGAAAAGACGACACAGAAGGGGCTTACTCACAAGCCCCCATGGCCATTAATTTTTTATAGCGGCGATCTAACAAAGTACGCAGAGGGATTTTTTGCAGCGCTTGTAGTTCGCGTGCAATGACCGATTTTATTTGTTCTGCCATTGCGGGGAGATCGCGATGTGCGCCACCTAAAGGTTCATCAATCACGCCATCAACCAAGCCAAATTGATAAATAGATTTTGCAGTGACGCCCATGGCTTTTGCTGCGTCAGACGCTTTTGCGGCATCTTTCCATAAAATAGAGGCACAGCCTTCAGGAGAGATAACGGAATAAATACTGTATTGCAGCATATACACTTTATCGCCCACACCGATAGCCAGTGCGCCACCAGAGCCGGCTTCTCCGGTAATAAAGCAGAGAATAGGGGTTTGTAGTTTAGACATTTCAAAAAGGTTACGGGCAATGGCTTCTGATTGATTGCGCTCTTCGGCTCCAATACCAGGGTAAGCACCTGCGGTATCAATAAAGGTAATTAAAGGAAGTGAAAATTTTTCGGCAAGCTGCATTAGGCGTAAAGTTTTACGGTATTCTTCAGGGCGCGCCATACCAAAGTTTCGATAGACTTTTTCTTTGGTTTTTTTCCCTTTTTGATGCCCTAATACCATGACGGGCTTCCCTTGAAAGCGCGCAAGCCCCCCAATAATAGCGGGTGCTGAAGAGTTATGACGGTCACCGTGTAACTCTTGAAAATCGGTAAATATTGCTTCTAGATAATCGCTGATTTGTGGGCGTAAAGGATGTCGAGCTAATTGTGTAATTTGCCAAGGTTCGAGATCATTGAAAATTTCTTTGGTCAGCGTATTAGATTTATCTTGAAGACGGATAATCTCTTCGCTTAAATTCAAAGAACTGTCTTGCCCAACCATGCGCAAGGCTTCAATTTTTTGATTAAGTTCTTCGATAGGTTGTTCAAAGTCAAGAAATAAATTGGTCATAGGAAAATGGCTTTGTTTCTCATTGTCACTTATTATATCCAAATGTTTCTGATTATTCAGCATCTTTGTATGATAGATCTGCGTTTAAATCACATTATAGTATGGTCGTTCTCTCTAGATAGGGAGTTTACAGACCAAGACATCCATTTATTGGACAAAGAAGAGCAGGCGCATGTTGAGAGAATATCTCGTCCGCTGCAAAAAAAATATTTTATTATTAGCCATGGGACCTTACGTAAAATTTTAGCGCTGTATTTGAAGGCTGAACCGGCACAGATTACTATCGCAAGCAATGCACATGGAAAGCCGTATTGTCTGGATAACCCCAAACTCATGTTTAATCTAACGCATAGTGAAAATAAAGCCTTGCTCGCAGTGGGATATCAATATCCGCTGGGGGTTGATCTTGAAAAATTAAGCCAGCGATCTTACTTAGAGCTCGCGGAACGATGGTTTAGTCTCGAAGAATACGCCTATCTGCAGCGACTCCACGAGGAAGAACTTCCCTTGGAGTTTTTTAAAGTATGGACCCAAAAAGAAGCCTATGTGAAGGCCCTTGGAATAGGGATAGCCTATGGCCTGCAAAATTTTACCGTGCCTTTGGGCTCTGTAGAGGCAGAACCCATACAAGATACGACCAGGACTGATCCTTTTTTAAGTCAGTGGAGTGTCCCTTGGCTGGGATATATGGCGGCACTTTGCTATCATCCTTCAATCCAAAACATTGAGCATCGAGTGTGGTATGAACCCGAGATTGAATCCCGCTGAAATCTCTCAAGCTTTAAACCGTCTATGCTTTACGCCCACCTACCAATTATGGGTAGACTCTTGCGTTACCTCGACCAACGATAGAGCGAAGCACCATCCTCCTTCTGACGATTGGATCATTATCACAGCGGAAGAGCAAACCGCAGGGCGAGGACGCTTTGGACGCGTGTGGGATTCGCCTAATGGCGGTCATCTGTATTTGTCTATAAGAATGATCTTTCCGCGAAAAGATCATTCTGTTGCGGGATTAAGTTTATTAGCAGGGGTAATGATCGCGATGCTTTTAGATGATCTTGGGGTTCCTTCTGAAAATTTAGGCTTAAAATGGCCAAACGATGTGTGGTTTGCAGGAAAAAAATTGTCCGGTATTTTAATTGAACTTGAAAAAGCAGACGCTGAAAATTGGTATGTTATTGTAGGTATAGGTTTAAATGTACATGAGGTATACCCAGAAAACATGTCTCGGATTTCTTTATGTCAAGTTATGCCGTCCGTGCCATGGAATAGAAATCTCATTATTGCGCAGATGCTTGCTCGCTGGAATGTCTTAGTGACGGAATATAAACAACAAGGTTTATCGCCGTGGATGGGCTACTGGAAAAGCAAGGATATTTTATTAAACAAATGGATTACGCTACACCAAGCTCAAAAAAAAGTATCGGGCATTAGTTTAGGGATTACAACACGAGGCGAACTACGTTTACAGCTGCTGAATGGAGAGGTAATCAATGTATCATCAGGTGAAGCAAGTTTAGGGGGGCAGGGGGTATACTTATCTTGAGCGGAGCGAAGGGATCTCCTGATGGCACGGAGATGCCTCACTGCGCAGTAGTATAGGTTGAGGCGAGCGAGTAGTTTAGGCTTCGCCAGTCTCGGTATCATCACCTTTTTCTTGCTGAATACGTAAATAAATTTCTTCACGATGTACAGAAACATCTTTAGGTGCATTGATACCTAGTCTTACCTGATTCCCTTTGACCCCTAAAACTGTAATATGTACGTCGTCCCCAATAATAAGGGTTTCTCCTATGCGACGAGTCAGTATTAACATAATAATATCTCCCTAAATAAAAAATTTTGGAATAGCTATTCCTGGGATTCAACAATTTGCACGGTATATTTAATTTTATAGAACATAATTCTAGTGTAAACTAAAGTGCTTCAGTATACTCTCGCCTATCTTTCTTTGAATCCGTAAGAAGGATAAGTTCTTATATTGTACTTGATATTTATAAAAAGAACACTATTTTTTTGCATATTTGATCTATTTTTTGTCTTTTGGATTAATATATCGTGAAAAAAAGCATTATTCTTCCTGCTCAATATGCTTCCAAGAGCGAACGATATACATTTATTTGTAAATTGGCAAGGATATTCTCTATGAACCAGAGAAAACACATTTCATGAGTAAAATTAGCGCGGCTCAGATAGGTCGTGTGTATTTTGAGCAAAAAACAAGGGGTGTTATGCAATACATTGCTGGTGTAGATGAAGTAGGACGAGGGCCTTTAGCGGGTCCGGTGATTACGGCTGCAGTGATCCTAAAAAAAGAACCCACTGGGTTGAGAGACTCGAAAAAACTTTCCGAGCGACAACGTGAAGCATTGGTTCCTATCATCTTAGAACATGCGTATTGTTTTGCTTATGGTCGTGCAGAGCCAGAAGAAATTGATCGCTTGAATATACATCATGCGACTTTATTGGCGATGAAAAGAGCCGTAGAGCAGTTAACGCATTTACCTGAATATGTGTTGGTGGATGGATTGTATTATCCCGATCTTGCGATTGCCGGAGAGGCGATTGTGCAAGGGGATGCTACTGTTCCAGTCATTGCTGCAGCGTCTATTTTAGCAAAAGTACACAGAGATAATGAGATGAAGCAATGGGATTTACAGTATCCAGAGTATGGTTTTGCGCAACACAAGGGGTACCCCACTGCCGCACATCAGCAGGCATTACGTCAGTGGGGTCCTTGTCCTATACATCGAACATCGTTTAAAAGCAGTGCATCTCGATGAAAGCTTAGGGATCGGGGTAGCACCTAAACTGCTCCGCTTCCTCACGGTCGCGGCTCGGATTTCAGGCGTTTAAATGTAATCGTGCTCCCTAGTAATAAGGTTTCACTATTACAGTGCTGCCTACATTGAGAAAGTCCTCATTGAGCCATCTTGCTGCACTCGGTAATACCCGGACACATCCATGGCTTGCATTATAGTTGGGTACTTCATAAGCAGCATGGATAGAATACCCTCCATTAAAATGCATGCAATAGGGCATTTTAGCGCCACCATGCGTTTCTATAGGATAAAGACTAGAGCGACAGTCTGGGCCTTTTTTCGAGTAGACTTTAAAGGTCCCTGTGACGGTGTGACATCCTCGTCCGATATCATCGCAATAATCTTTACCTCCAGAAGCACTACCAGTTTTTACTCGGTTGCCATTTTCATCATAAGCAGCCCAGGCGGTTGCTTTAGGATCAAAGATAAATACTTTTTTCCCAGTGGCTTGGCGATGCTCAGGAAAATAACTACTTCCTTTAGTATCACTACTCATAGAGGCGGTATGATGAGTGTATCCTGCATCATCGATGACTACAGTAGATTCATCCGTCATACAACCCCCTAATACTGAAGAAAGCAATATAAGTGCTATTTGTTTTTTCATGATTCACTCCTCCTTATTTATATACAATATCGGAGGCTCACAAAAAACATTTATACTTAAAGTTCAAAAAATGTATATTTAATTCAAAATATATTGCTTGTGCCGCTTAAAAAGGCGGTAATATCACCTCATTGCGCTTGGCTGATGAGTGGTTCTATGATCATTTTCCGTGGCGGTTTCTAACTGAGAGGGGAGTCGTTGATGTTGTAGTTGCAGTGTTGATTGCTGCGTGATATCACAGAAAGAAGCTATTTGTTGTACCGGATCGATTCTTTTACACATTTTCTGGAGGATGTCTGCAGAGTTTCTATATATGAGTGATCTGTCTGCGGGAGAAAACTTAAATAAATCTGTCAATGTGATATGAGCACCCACAATCAAGCGCACAATACTCAGTAAGTTATTTAAAAATTCGAATAGAACATCAGGGTATGGGCTAAATAAATCGAAAAGCTCTTGGGCGTCAACAAATACTTGACTCAATAACCAGGTAATCCTTTGCCATATAGGTGAAATAATATACTCATTCGCGGTATAGACGAGCCCTTTTTTGGGTCTTAAGAAGGCTTCCAGTTCTTTGACAAAATTTTGAGGATGAAGGTTACTACAATAACGGGGTGTTTGGGGGAGATTCGCAAAATAATAGTCAAGATCTTTATGTTGTTCAGCAATCACCTGTAGACGTTTGTATAAACGTTGTATCACTTCAAGTCGACGTGTATAAAGAGGCAATTCATTTTCGTCAAAAATGCTGAGTGAGAGGGGACGTACAGGTCGTGCGCGGAGTTGTTGTATGATGGTGTGCGAACTACTTGGTGGTGTTTTTTCATCGGAACTTCCACTTTCAGAGACAGTCGCAGGGATATCAAAGGTAACACGAGAAGGGATTCGTAAAAGTGGAACACGAGAAGGGATTCGTAAAAGTGGAACACGAGATGCGCTCTGGGCTCGAGGAGCAGGGATAGGATTAGCTGGTGCCATAGGAGGACGATGAGATGCTGAATCTGGTTTTTTTTTTGCAGGCATATCGCCTCCTTTTTAAGAGATTTTTTAGGTGTTTCTATCATTTTTTTTTAAGAATGGCAAGTAGAAGCTTTATGCGACAGGAATTCCCGCCTAATTATATCAGTGGTAACAAGGCATTATAGGTAAAAGTACACATTTCCTTCAAATTGTCATATAATGAATAATATAATAGAAGACTAAATTAGTGCTAGATTGTGCTCTTTGGAGGTGGTATGCTACGCATCAGCAAAATGGCAGATTATGCGACACTTATTATGTCGTATTTAGCGAGGATATACCCCGCACAAGCCAGTGCACGAGATATTGCGCTACATACCCATATTGCCCGCCCTACGGTCAGTAAATTATTAAAATTACTCTCCATGGAGGCATTATTGCATTCGGTACGTGGAGTTCAAGGGGGATATACCTTACATTGCGATCCTAAAGAAATCTCTTTGGCGCAGATTGTCTATGCTTTAGATTCTTCCCGAGGATTAACCGTCTGTCATCATCAGCCGGAGTCCTGTGCCTTGCAATCCGTATGTACCGTACAAGGTAATTGGAAGCTTATCAGTCGTGCAATAGAAACGGCCCTAGACAGTATCACCCTAGATGCTTTGGCGAAACCGGTACTAGAACCTCAAGATTTGAGCGCAATGCAGGCGAGTTTGGAGAAAATATATTCATAGCAATTGGATCCCGTACAACAATACGGGATTCAATTGCGAAGCGTGTATCTGTTTCCTGAGTAATGGAGAATGTTGTGAGTAATCAACCGATATATGATTTTTTAGAAAAAGAGTATGAACATGGTTTTGTAACGGATGTTCCTACCGATACCTTTCCTCCAGGCTTGGATGAAGGCACTATCCGGCGTTTGTCTGCGATAAAAAATGAACCTGCTTTTGTGTTAGAGTTTCGTTTAAAAGCATTTGAGCATTGGAAGACTTTAACCACCCCTGCTTGGGCGAGCGTGCATTACCCCGCTATTGATTATCAGGCTATTTCTTATTATTCCGCACCGAAACAGAAACAAGTGAATAGTTTAGAAGAGGTTGACCCTGAATTATTACGCACTTATGCGAAACTAGGCATTCCCTTATATGAACAAGAGCGTTTGGCAGGGGTTGCTATCGATGCGGTGTTTGATAGTGTATCAGTCGCGACGACCTTTAAGAAAAAATTAGCAGAAGTTGGTGTGGTTTTTTGTCCTTTATCAGAAGCCGTGCATTCTCATCCTGAATTAGTCAAAAAATATTTAGGCTCAGTGGTCCCTTATCGTGATAATTTTTATGCGGCATTGAATTCTGCTGTGTTTAGCGATGGCTCTTTTGTGTATATCCCGAAAGGGGTGCGTTGTCCGATGGAGCTTTCTACGTATTTTCGGATTAATGCAGCCTCTACTGGTCAGTTTGAGCGTACTTTAATTATTGCCGAAGAGAGCAGTGTGGTTTCGTATTTAGAGGGATGTACCGCCCCGATGCGAGATGAAAATCAACTGCATGCTGCGGTGGTTGAGTTGATTGCCTTAGATCACGCGGAGATTAAATATTCAACGGTGCAAAATTGGTACCCCGGTGATAAAGACGGTAAAGGCGGAATTTATAATTTTGTAACCAAACGCGGTATTTGTAAGGGTAAACGGTCTAAAATTTCTTGGACACAAGTAGAAACTGGCTCTGCCATTACTTGGAAATATCCCAGCGTTATTTTGCAAGGAGATGACTCCATTGGGGAGTTTTACTCCGTCGCATTAACCAATAACTTACAACAAGCGGATACAGGCACCAAGATGATTCATCTGGGTAAAAATACCCGTTCCACTATTATTTCCAAAGGCATTAGTGCAGGGCGAGCGTCCAATACTTATCGTGGTTTAGTGCGAATCTCCCCCACGGCGGCACATGCACGTAATTACACACAGTGTGATTCCTTGCTGATGGGGAGCGCCTGCTCTGCACACACCTATCCTTATATTGAAGTTAAAAATAATTCAGCCCATGTTGAACATGAAGCGACGACTTCAAAAATTAGTGCAGAACAACTATTTTATTGTCAACAGCGGGGGTTAAGCAGTGAGAATGCCGTCTCTATGATAGTAAATGGTTTTTGCAAAGAGGTTATCAAAAAATTACCTATGGAGTTTGCGGTAGAAGCCACTAAATTACTGGGTATTAGTTTAGAAGGAGCAGTAGGTTAATGTTATCGATAAAAGATTTAATGGTATCCATTGAAGATACCTCGATTTTAAAGGGGATATCTCTAGAGGTAAAACCAGGCGAAGTGCATGCGATTATGGGCCCAAATGGATCCGGAAAAAGCACACTATCTAAAGTATTGGCTGGTCATC
>JAUYSE010000155.1 GCA_030696465.1 Legionellaceae bacterium | reverse complement strand
ACACCTATTATATGAGCAAAATTAGCAGCATCTATCCGATCCGCAGCCGTGAGGGCATGGCTTTACACACAAGTAAAGCCATGCCCGTGAGGGAGGCGGAGCATTTTGATGTTTAAAACTGCTCCGCTTGCTCACGCGCTCGGATAGATCGTACGTATTTTTAGTAATAAAATGTGCCCATACTGTTTGAGTTTTAGAGGCTCTTTCTCTACAGATTAATTGTGACAGAAGATTGTCTATGCTACACTCGCGCTCACTTAAAACGGCGATCCATATATGCTTTGTATAAAACAAAATCAAAGTTCATCCCCCTTGGCTATCTGGTCAGTTGCCATCACTTTTGTATTGTTTCAATTCTTTTTACAGCTCTCTTCCGGGGTGATCATCAGTGCGCTTTCTCAAGAGTTAGCATTGACTGCCGTCTGTACTGGAGTGCTCAGCTCTGCGTTTTACTACGTATATACCGCCTTACAAATCCCTGTTGGCCTATTATTTGACTCTTTTAATGCGCGCTACCTCATTAGCTTCAATGCATTACTCTGTGCCCTGGGCTGTTATATCTTTGCTCACTCTCATGATTTTATGTTACTTATGTTGAGTCGTCTCATGATAGGCGCTGGTGCTTCGTTTGCCTTTATCGGTATTTCTCATATTTTACGTAGTTATTTTCCATTATCTACTTTTGGATTTATGATTGGCCTATCAGAAACGTTGGCCTTTCTCATTACTGTATTGGGTATGTTTTTAATGGGGGTATGGATTTCTGGAGAAAATTGGCGCGAATTAATGAATCATGCAGGACTGGTCGGCCTTATGATTGCGCTCTGTTGTTTTTGCTATATTCCCAATCACACCCCTGTGCAAACCTCTGCCTTAAAGCCCCAATTAAAACTGATAGTGAGTAATCCTCGCAATTGGGCAAATGGTCTTTTTGGCGGCTGCGGATTCACCCTGATGACCACTTTTGGCGCCTTGTGGGCCATTCCTTTCATTCAAATTAAAATGCAATGTAGTCTACAAACCAGCAGCATGGTAGATGCTGCCCTTTTTCTTGGCGCAGCTATCAGCTGTCCTTTATTTGGAATTTTGGCGCAACGCGTGCGAAAAAGAAATACCTTATTACGGCTTTCTTATTTTTGTACTTTTAGCCTGCTCTGTATTATCTTATACGTACCAATCAGCAATCTCTATCTATTGGCACTCTTATTGTTATTCATGGGAATAAGTTGCGGTGCTTATATGCTGGCATACTCCATTTCTAATGAGCTCGCCCCCAAAAACTCCCTTTCTACCTGTACTGGATTTACAAATACGCTTGCGGTTATATGCGCACCTATTCTGCAACCCTTTATTGGCTTTTTATTAGAGTATTTTAGCAAACATACCCACGTGCACTCTTTATTAGACTATCAAAAATCACTCAGTATATTACCCCTGAGCCTCTTAATTGGAATATGGATTATTCAATATTTACCTGAAAAAAGGCAAGAAACACGCTTTGCGGCGAATGACCCTGTGCTTATCTAACTATTTCTCACCGCACAAAATCCCGCATGAGCTCCAGACAACGCCCCTATTAATAAAGCATTTGCTGCATTTGCTTGTGCCTCTTGAAACAATAGGCTTATTTTAGGAATAGATAAAGCAATTTTCCAGCCTTGTGGATCTGCAGTCGCTTGTACAAATTGACTCATCGGTGCACTTTGGCCATGTGCACCATACCACTGCGCAAATGCACTTTGTGCTACGCCGGTCTCCTGTGTATGCCAAGCATAAAAAGTCTGACCATTATCCAATTGACACAGCACATCTTGCATAGTCAATGAAGCGCTAGAGTCTCCTTCCATCACACGAATCACCGCACGTTGACCAATGACAAAACTATCTTTATCACTCTCCAGTGAATGAACATGACCATTCACTGTTCCCGTTTGACGAATAGAATAATACATCTCCGGCTTCAATCTTTCTTTATGCCAAGCATCCGCACCAAGCATATCAATTTTAAGGTGTAGACCGCGTTTATCCGCTAACTTTACCCCAAACCACCAACGGTCAGTAATCGACTGCCAAGCCCAACAGACTTCTTTCACGCACCAATGCATATCAGAGGGCTGTTCCAATGGCCCTTCTACCTCTGATTGCACCCATAATGAATTTGTTTGTACATCAATCAGTTCAGTAAGCACATGCACGCGATCTTTTCGTTGCGAAATACTCAGAACATAACCAAAATCTTGGCCATTTTCATCGGTCAATAGACCCGACAATATCCAATCCCCCACCCCTTCTGCTTGCATGGGAAACACAGAAGCCGCATGCCCCGTTCCTATAATACCTACCGTGAGAAAAATGATGCTGCTTGTTTTTTTTAAGAGTGAACGCATGGTACTATCCTTTGCAACTGAGACCAAAAGTTCGAGGATAATTGTGCCTGCACCTCATAAACATACCAATGAAGTTTTGCAAATGCCGCACATTTTACCGCATCTTTTTCTGTCATAACAACGCTCCCTGTCGCCCAAGGCAGATCTGCCTCACAAAACTGATGATGATCTGGAAAAATATAGGATTCACCTTCCAAACCTTGTGCTTGTAAATCTTGAAAAAATCGCTGTGGATTTCCGATACCCGTAACAAAACGCAGCGGCTTTGGCAAGTCTGTCTGATTCACCCTATTGCCACTTTGTAAATGCCGAAAACCTAATGCTTCATAGTGCATTGAGTAAGCATCCAGCCATTCTGCACCATTCACCACTTTTAAATCAATGCTTTTCAAACGAGAAACCGGTTCTCTTAAAGGACCCGCAGGCAAACAATACCCATTTCCAAATCCACGTGTTCCATCTATGACTAGAATTTCAAGCGTTCGACCCATGGCATAATGCTGTAAACCATCATCACTAATAATCACCGATGGCGCATATTTTTCCTCTAAATATCGAACTGCTTCTCGGCGCCTAGGGGCAATCACCACTGGACATCCTGAGCGTTGTGCAAGCAGTGCCGGCTCATCCCCCACCCAGTCTGCCGCATCATTTGGACGCACTTCATAAGGAAAAGCTTGAACCTTGGCTTTATATCCACGGCTCACAATACCCACCGTTTTGCCTTGCGCTTTAAAAAATTTTGCAATCGCTAATACTAAGGGGGTTTTTCCTACACCACCTGTTGTCAGGTTCCCTACAACAATCAGGGGAGTCTGTGTCGCTTGCTGCACAAAAGTTGTCAATATAAAACGCCGTATACAAATAATGCCCCGATAGATCCAAGACAGTGGTAATAAACACCGCAGAATCGCATGCTTAGAATACCAGGCTTTTTCTAGTTGGAGCATCCCTTTCACAACACAGCATCCGCCAATTGTGCATGTACTTGCGCCTGATACAACTGCGCATAATACCCTTGTTGTTCCAACAGCATGCTGTGTGAACCCTGCTCCACAATTTTACCATGTTGTAGAACCACAATAATATCTGCATTCTGAATAGTCGAT
>JAUYSE010000037.1 GCA_030696465.1 Legionellaceae bacterium | reverse complement strand
CGTACAACAATGAAAGACCAAATACTGCAATTGGAGGAGTTCCTCCGAGGCAAAAATTGGCACTAGCTGCCTAAACCCCTACTTTTGGCTTCAGTTAAAAATGGGGGGTTTACCCTATCAAATGGCGCCATCAAATCACATTTCATACCAATACAAATTCGATCGAGTGATAAAAAAATTCTCATTTGTGAAGGATTCGCAACGGGCGCTACATTAGCTAAAAAATACTCAGATGTCAGTGTTATTGCGGCTTGTAATGCTGGTAATTTAAAAGACGTAGCGATGAATATTCGCTCTCGATTGCCAACAGCCGAAATCGTTATTTGTGCTGATGATGATAGGTTAAATCCAGATAATCCAGGGATAAATAAAGGACGTATAGCCGCAATAGCTGCTGGTGCCTTATTTGCTAAACCGAAATGGCCGGAAGGCTCTCCAACACATTTAAAAGATTATAACGATTTAGATTGCTGGCTTAATGATCAGGAGATTTACCATGCTTAATACAAATCAAGAACAATATGATGGAATGGAAGGAGTCGAGGGAAACAGTAGTCAGGCTGCAGAGTGTAGCGATTCCCCCGAAATAATAACAGAGGTAGCCCAGGGAGTTAATAATGGGTCAAATACATCAGCTGTTTTTGATTTAGAAATAATTGCCCCCACAGAAGTACCATCAGAGTTTCCTCTTGAACCTGAAATAAAACGACCTGGTTTCAAGGTATATGACGATTGGTTTACGATCGAGGGACAATCAAAGCAACCGGGGTTATATTGGCACGGACACACCGGTGGTCAAGAACCAAAAGAAATTGATATATGGGTGTGCTCTCCAATATACGCGGAGGCAATGGGCGCTAATGAACAAGATGAATCTTTTGGTTTATTGTTACGATTTATGAATTCTTTTGGTAAGTGGCGTGAATGGGCAATGCCTATGCATTTATTAAAAAGTAATGGCGATGAAATGCGTGGGGAGCTATTAAATCTAGGAGTGAGAATAAATCTCGATGCAAAAAAATACCTTAATACTTGGTTGATGCAACAAAAGCCTGAAAATAAAATCATTTCTGCTGCACGTACGGGGTGGTCTTCTGATGGAAAATCGTTTGTGATGCCACATCGGACAATAGGCAATAATCACGTCCGTTTTCAATCTGAATATGCTGTACATGATGATTTTATACAACATGGTGATCTTCATGATTGGCGTGAATCCATAGCAAAATCTTGTGGTGGAAATCCTGTGCTACTATTGGCCGCGTCTGCTGCATTTGCTGCCCCACTTCTGTTAAAAGCAAAACAGCAGTCAATGGGCGGCGGCGGTATTCACTTAATTGGCAAATCCAGCCGCGGGAAAACAACGGCATTACAAATTGCAGCAAGTGTGTGGGGCTCCCCAAGCTATGTCCGCACTTGGCGTGCAACAGCAAATGGATTAGAAGCAACAGCTGCTGCTCTAAATGATTGTTTACTAATTTTGGATGAAATCAGTGAGTGTGATCCACGAGAAATAGGAACAATTATCTACGCATTAGCGAATGGTCAAGGAAAACAACGCGCAAAACGCAGTGGCAGCTCACGAGATTCTGCTCGCTGGCGATCAATAGTACTTTCTAGTGGAGAGCGTACATTATCTGCGCATATGCAAGAAGCAGGTCAAAAAATTAAAGCGGGGCAAGAGGCACGATTACTTAATATTCCAGTAACAGAGCGTGCTCATGGTGTGTTCGATGATCTACATGGTTGTGATAGTGGTCGTGCTTTTGCAGACTATCTGAAGAGATCGAGCAGTCAATTTTATGGTGTTGCTGGGCCTCTGTTTATTGAGAAATTATTAGAAGATACCTCTGATTTACCCAAGCTATATGCCGAAATGTGTAATCTTCCTGATTTTTCCACATTGGATGGCGTTGAAAGTCGAGCCAGTGCTGTATTTGCTCTTATTGCTTTAGCAGGCGAAAAAGCAACTGAGTATGAGTTAACCGGTTGGAACAAAGGTGAAGCGTTAAATGTAGCAATTGAGTTGTTTAATGTGTGGCGTCATTTTCGGGGGCATGGACAAACAGAAACCCAACAAATACTCCGCGATATCTTACATTATATTGATCGGCATGGAGATAGTCGTTTTTCACCTGTCTTAGAAGGCCCCAACGATTATCAAGGAGATAATATTGATCAACGACCTGTTGTGCGCGATCGCGCGGGATATTGGAAAGATACTGCAGAAGGAGGACGTATTTTTATGTTTAATTCAGCTGCATTACAGGAGGCAGCCGCCGGACATGATTTAAAATTTATACTACAAGCCTTGAATGAGGCAAAATGGATTGTAGAAAAAGAAAGCGGCAAAAATTCAAAGAGAATAAAAATAGCTGGACGCTATCGTTCTCTTTATTGGATTAAGCCAAACGATGATGTCCTGGAATAGGTTCTGCTCCCTCGGTTCCCTCACGCTGCATTATGAGGGAACCTCTTGATACGTAGTAAAATCGCTGGTATTCCCTACGCTCACTGCGCTCCCTAAATATATGAGGTTATTTTTCGTCCAAAAATAATTTCATGCCTTCATGCGTCGCAATAAACCCAAGTCGTTCATAAAATTGCTTAGCTCTAGGTCGTTTCTTATTAGTGGTTAATTGAATCATAGAAACATGGTTTGCTTTAGCCCATTTCAGCGCAGCACTCATCATCCATTCACCAATTTTTTGACCTCGATCACGTGATGATACTCGAACAGCTTCGATTTGCATGCGATTTGATCCGATAAATGTAAGAGATGGCATAATCGTCAAATGGCATGTAGCGATAATTTGTTGTTCAGCGCTTACTACCACCATAAGATATTGGTTTGGGTCGGTATCTATACGTTGAAATGCATTGATATAACGTTGATCAATCACATCTCCAACTTTTTCTCGTGTTTGACCTAATTCATCTTCTATAAGTAAATTAACAATCGCTGGTAAGTCGCTGAGAACGGCTTTTCTGGCAGTTAATGTATGCATTTGATCCATCCTCCACAATACTTATTGTTTAACCCACATAGGTGGATGATAGGTAAATTCAACTTCGATCCCTTCTGGATCGAGCACGCTAAACGAATGCGTTCCAATACCAAAAGTTTTAGGCGAATGCGTTATCTTGAATCCATGTTTTTGAAGATCCTGAAATAATTGATCCACTGCTTGGATGGAGTCCAATGCAAATCCAATATGTTCTAAGCGTTGAGCCGCTTCAAATGTGGTGTGAACTTTATGTAACGAAATATTATCACCATTTCCAGCTAAATAAGCGTAATCATCAGTTTTAAGCTCTGTTTTTAAGCCAAGCATATTATAAAAAGATTCACATTCGTCAAGCTTATGCACAGCAAGGGCTACATGGCGTAAGGATGCGTTTTTAGGCAGCATTTTTAATTCTCATAAGTATTTTTTTGACAATCTCATCTACTGTTTGTTTAGAGGTATCAAACATTAGGTGTGGTTTCCATAGTTCATATTCGCGCTCTTGAACGTTTTGCCATTTCGGCAGCTGATGCCCAATAATATCAGCATCTCTGGTTTCTATTCTTTTTTGATGCTCTATAAGATTCGAACAAATTAACTCAATCTCAAGAAATGGTACTAAAGCATCTATGGCTACATTTTGCCATGCCTCTCGAGTCACCTTTATTGCATTAACGGAATCAGCAACAACGGTCACACCAAGTTTTAAATTTTCGGAGGCTTGTGCCCAACAAACCATATAACCTTCAGGCCCATCTAATTGGGCTTCTCTTTTTAACACTTGCTCAACGGTATCCACGCGGAAATACGCCGCTTTCAAGCTCTTAACTAAAGCTTTTGCAATGGTTGTTTTACCAACACCCGGTAAGCCTCCAAATATAATAAGCATCGATATTTTTTATCTCCGTAAAGGATCCCTTTGAGTTATATTATTTCCAGTTGTATCTTCTCTCTATTGATTAACTTAAATATTCTAATACAGCCTTTTGTAAAAATAATGATCCACAACTGATTAAGCTACTACTGTTTATCGGATTTTTACCATTATAATCAGAAACAACACCCCCGGCACCCTTTATGATTGGTATAATTCCAGCAATATCCCAAAATTTCATGATAGGATCGATCATTATATCTGCATAGCCTAAAGCAACCATAACATGACCGTAGCAATTCCCCCATGTTCGAACTTGTTTGACTTGCTTTGTTAACTGAGTGAACCGCTCTAGATTAGGTATTGTTGCATAATCTGTTGTTAATAATGTTGCCTGTATTAACTGGGTATCTCGTCTGACAGAAATTATTTTTCCATTAAGTGAAGCTGTACTGTTATCACCAATAATTATTTCATTTAATAAGGGTTGATGGACAAGACCCCTCTGTGCCAGCGACAATGAGACAAAAATAAGGTAAAACTACTTCCATGAGGGCGGTAGGGAAATTGTCAAAATGG
>JAUYSE010000020.1 GCA_030696465.1 Legionellaceae bacterium | reverse complement strand
CCGAGCCGCGACCGTGAGGAAGCGGAGCAGTTAAGTCGCTATTTATTTGATATGAACACTGACCTTTCTCATCGGCATAACCTGTAAACCCGGACTGCCGATATCCGTCCAGAAGCCCTCATACAGACTACCAGAGAACTGTCCTATATCCGCCCATTCACGTAGACAGGGTGCAAGACTATATCTTCCAATACGGCAAGTGTTGAAGAGTTCTGGACGATAGTAGGCAATCCCTGCAAACGTATATTGTGCATCTTGTCTGCAAATTTTCCCTGCGGGATCTAGCCCGAAATCTGCATGCGCATACTGTTGTTTGATTAATATCAGATGTCCACCAAGAGGGGCATCCAGTGCGTGAGGCTGATAGGGGTAATCCGTAAAAATATCACCGTTAATCACCATAAAGGGATCTTTTCCGAGCAAAGGCAGTGCTTGCACTATTCCACCGGCTGTTTCTAAACCACCGGGTGGCTCGGGAGAATAACTAATATCAATACCAAATGCTCGACCGTTTCCAAAATAGCGCCGAATGTGATGCCCTAAATAGGCATGATTGATGACGACATGCTGAAAATTATGCGCAGCCAAACGCTCAATGTGATGTTGCAACAAGGGTTTTTGTTGGACCATGCACATGGGTTTCGGGCAATAATCGGTTAGGGGGCGTAAACGCTCTCCCCGACCCGCACAGAGGATGAAAGCGGTATGCATGGGATATATTCCTCGAAAAAAAGATGTAAGGGCTGCAGTGATTTAAACAGCGGTAATACTTGCATGACATACGCATGTACCCGCGGTAAATCATCGAGATACCGAGATTTCTGATCACGTAAATAGAGTCGCGAGAAAATGCCCAATACTTTGATGTGCCGTTGTAAGCCGCTAAGATGAAAATAATACACGAAGGCATCCCACGAAAGCTTGCTACCGCTACGCTCATAATAATAACGAAGCCAA
Source organism: Legionellaceae bacterium (assembly GCA_030696465.1). GTDB lineage: Bacteria > Pseudomonadota > Gammaproteobacteria > Legionellales > Legionellaceae > JAUYSE01. Next base: position 8,153 of record JAUYSE010000020.1, on the reverse strand, counting down.
CGTTCTATTTTAGCGGGGGGCCAAACAATATAACAATCTTTGAGTAAAGAAACCGCATCATACGTGCATGGGCCTATCATCGCATCTTGAAAATCTAGAACACCCAAAGAAGGCATCAAGGTGCTATCATTTGCCGGGACAATCATAAGATTACGCGAATGGTAATCACGATGAATAATGGTTTGAGGTTGTTGGGCTATTTCCTCGACAAGATTGCTTATCCCCTGGTGTAAAAGTTGTGTGCCACGTGTTGGTAAAGAGAGCTGTAGATAGGGACATAACCACTGTTCTAATAGGTGACACTCTTGTTGCATGAACGTCACATTAAAAAGAGGCAAATGCGCATACTGCGCAGGTGGAATATCTTGAATTTGCTGCAATAAGTTCAAGGCTTGGTGATAATATTTATCTGGACTGTATTGGGATACGGTATCCAGTAAGAGTGTATCCCCAAAGTCTTCCAGTAAAAGAAAACCATGTTCTGCATTTGTGGCATAGATTTTTGGTGCTGCAATGCGATGATCTTGAAATAGTTGCGCGATAAAAATAAAAGGATCGAGCGTTTCTTTTTCAGGGGGAGCATCCATAAGAATATAAGATTTTGTGTCACTCTGTACGCGAAAATATTGCCGAAAACTCGCGTCACCAGTGAGAGATATAATCGTATAGGTGCCAAGGGTGTTTTTTAGCCATTGCTGTAGTATGTTTTGCCTATGGTGCATGTTATACTTCCGAGCCTTAATTTATTGCAATAATAAGGTATTTTTAGGATTGTGGGTATAGTATTTCGCAAATGCTGGTTTATCATTGCAACTTGCCTATGCTGGGGAGGCCATTTCTCTTCCGTAATGGCAGCTGAAGTAGACCCAAGCGCGCAGAGTGCGCCAGAGCCCCTATACGCGTGTGTGTATGCTTGGCCGCATACACCTGACGCAAAAACACGCGAAGCGGTAGCGCAATGCTTAGGCTGGCAGCCAGGTGGTGGTATTTGCCAAGGCAGTTATGTGGGGCACCCCTTGCCGCCGCTACCAGGGGAAGACTGGGTTTCTCTAAAGGCGCAGCAAGTGTCTTTGGCGCAAGCAGGAAAATCCGTTGTTTCAGGACAAGTAGAAATTCAACAAGCGGATCAAGTTATTAGTGCACCAGTCGCTTATGTGTATCGCGAAGGCTCCCAAGGAAAAATCACTAAAATTGAGTTTACGCAGGGACTCATCGATGAGTCGCCCAATTGGCGCATTGTGGCGCGTCACGCAGTAATGCGTCCCACGGAGTCTTCAGGCGAAATTTGGCAAGCGGTGTATCGTTTTTCAAGCGCGCATCCACAGTATGGTGCATTATTACCAGCCTGGGGGAGAACCTCTTATATGAAACGCCTCCCAAATAAAGACACTTACTTAAAACAGGCGACATACACTTATTGTGCTCCGCAAGATAATGCATGGCAGATTAATGCAGACTCCTTATATTTAGACCACGCGACAGAAACCGGCACGGCCAAACATGCAACCATTCGGGTGAAAGACATCCCCATCATGTATGTCCCTTATTTAAGTTTCCCTACCTCTAGTCGACGTAGATCTGGTTTTTTGTTGCCGATAAAAGGCTATTCGAATGTCGGTGGCTTTGAGTTTTCATTACCCTATTATTTGAATTTAGCACCCAATTATGATGCGACTCTTGCGCCGCATTGGTATAGCCGTCGAGGGGTGATGCTCGATTCAGAATTTCGTTATTTAACCCCTCGAAGTAGAGGTGTTTTTACAGGACATATTTTATCGCATGATAGTGCGTATTCTAATTTTTTACAGCAAAAGAAGGCAAAATATCCACGGCTGGAGGGGAAATCAACTGATCGTTGGTCGCTGAATTGGGGGCATCGTGCGTTTTGGGGGCCGTCATGGGATATGGCCGTTATTACCCATGCGGTTTCAGATGATTATTATTTACAAGATTTTAGTTCTAATTTAGCGGTCGTGACTGAGCGCCAACTAGAACGTAGTGTACAAATAAACTATCATGATCCGCACTGGGCGGTGAGCGGCCTTGCACAAGGATTTCAAACTTTACATCCCGTAGATGAAACACCGGTTTCCGATGTGTATCAGCGATTACCGCATTTTACGGCGCAAGGGTATTATAATCAACTTCCCGGACATAGCCGTTTGAATATGTTAGGCGTGGCGGATAATTTCCATTGGCCCACGCGATTGAGTGGTAATATGGATGCACAACGCTTATATGCAAACCCTGTATGGTCGATTCCTTTAGAAGCGCCATATGGCTATATTACGCCTGCCGCAGAATGGGTCGGAAGCCAATATTACTTACAAATGCAACCCGGAAACTTACCTGCTGATGCAATGTCGCTGAATCTCTCCCGTTTAAGTGTCGATTCCGGAGTTTATTTTGATAGATTTTTTTCATTCATGCATCATGATTTTCACCAAACACTAGAGCCACATTTATATTATTTGCGGGTTCCCTATCTGGATCAAACGCCATTTCCAGTATTTGATTCTGGGTATATGATTTTTACAACGGATCAATTATTCCGGAACAATCGCTTTTCAGGCTTTGATCGCACGGGAGATGCGAATCAACTCGCCTATGCGTTGACTTCTCGTTTGTTGAGTAGTGATACTGGTGAAGAACGTTTATTATTGACAGTCGGACAAATTCGATATTTCGCTGATCGATTAGTGGGTATATGTTACAATCCTTATGGTGCTTGTGTTGACAACCCACTGACGCTAGGATATTTATCACCGACCTATGGGTACTCTCCGGTGGCGTCCAGGTTGAGTTATCATATCAATGGTCATTGGGACACTACCGCCGACTATGTGTGGGATCCGTCAACCAGAAAAACGAATAATACACAATTGAATTTACGCTATCAGCCAAAACTCAATACGGTATTAAATTTTGGCTATACGTATTTGGTGAATGGAGATATTACTCAAGTGGGAGACCCTCAGCCTTTACATCAAGCTTCGGCTTCGGTGGCCACGCCACTCACAGAACGCTGGAGTGCAGTAGGGGCTTATGGGTATAATATAAGCAAAGGCTATAGTATGCTATCATTATTAGGTTTACAATATGACAGTTGTTGTTGGGCGTTTAGACTCATGGGTGGACAGACTTTTCAGAGTTTAGATAACGGAGGCGCGCCGCAATATAACAATAATGTGTATGTGCAATTATTATTGAAAGGTCTCGGATCTGTAGGAAGCTCAGATGCCGGGCGAGCATTACAGACTTTTATTCCGGGATATGTAGATCCATTTCGACAATGAGGACTTTTTTATGGATATGTCAAGATATCACAAGATAGGTTTATCCGTTCTCCTGACTTGGTTTTGGGTCATATTGGTACAAGCAGAGCCCTTAGATACCGTTGTTGCGGTAGTTAATGATAATGTGATTACCGGCTCTGAATTAGAGCAGCAGGTTGCTATGATGAAGCAGCAAGAGGATATGAAAAAACTAGAGGCTCCTTCTTCGGAAGCATTAAAAAAGCAAGTACTGCAACATATGATCGATGTTAATTTGCAATTGCAGCTGGCTAAAGAACATAAATTAACGGTGGAGCCAGCTGAGCTTGAAGATGCCTTACGCCGAATTGCAATCAATAATCATATTTCGGTCGAGGCCTTGCAAGCGGCAGTTGAAGGGCAAGGTATGCCATGGAAAACCTATCGTGACAATATTAGCAAAGAGCTTTTATTATCACACTTACAACAGCAGGCAGTTGGGCAAAAAGTACATGTGACTAAAACACAAATTGAACAATTTTTAAAAACAGCACCTCCAGCCGATGCGAAAGAGCGTATATACCACTTAAATAATATTGTGGTCCCGCTCCCAGAAGCACCTTCAACGGAAGCTTTGCAAAAAGCAAAACAAAAAGCCGATGAATTATTGGTTCGTTTAAAAAAAGGCGAAGATTTTAGCCGATTGGCTATAGAAGCCTCGAGTGGCGAGTTTGCTTTAGAAGGCGGCGATTTAGGCGAACGACATTTGGCGGAGTTACCAGAAATATTTTCTCAAGTAGTCGTTCAGATGCAAAAAGATCAGGTTGTGGGCCCGATTCGTACGCCAGCAGGTTATCAGTTGCTGAAGTTGGTCGATGTGCAGGGTGCGGAGCAACGTCATGTGGTCCGTAAAACGCATGTCCGTCACATCTTATTAAAACCAGATCCTGGGATGACCCTCACAGAAGCACAAAATCAGACGGAGCGTATTTATCTCTTGTTAAAATCAGGAAAACCTTTTGATTTAATGGCAAAACAATATTCTCTTGATGTGGGTAGTGCTGCAAAAGGTGGAGATTTAGGGTGGGTGACACCTGGAGAGGTAGTACCAGAATTTGAAAAAGTGATGGATGGTTTACCGCCAAATACCATTAGTAAACCGATAAAATCTAGATTTGGTTGGCATATTATCGAGGTACTTGCACGCGAAGAAAAAGACGACTCAGAGGCGTTTCGAGAACAACAAGTACGACAGTTTCTACAGCAACGGCAATTTATGGAGGCAGTACAGGATTGGCAGCAACATCTTCGTGCTCAGGCGTATATTAAAATTTTAGATAAGTCATTGGCCTAATTTAGTTACTCTGTAGCAGGGAGCGGAGCATTTGAAAACGTTAAACTGCTCCGCTCTCTCACGGTCGCGGCTCGGATTAACTTGTGGTTAATTAAAGTATAAGTTGTTGTGGGCTTGAAAACGGGAAGCATCACTATGAAACCAATATTAGTCACCAGCGGAGAACCGGCCGGTATTGGCCCAGATATTTGTTTATCGTTAGCCTCATTGACTACTCCTGTAGTGGTCATGGGAGATATCAGCGTTTTGCAGGCACGCGCTCAAGCCTTACAATCCTCAGTGATGCTGGTTCCCTACGATCCAACTCATCCCTTTACACATAAACCAGGGGAATTACCCGTATGGTCGTTGCCGATCATCGCGGCTGTGCAGCCTGGTTGTTTAGAAATAAAAAATGCTTCTTATGTGATACAGATGCTAGAGCGCGCCGTGCAGGCCTGCCAACAAGGCTTGTTTTCAGGATTGGTGACAGGGCCAGTGCATAAAGGTATTATCAATGATGCAGGGTTCTCTTTCACCGGACATACAGAGTTTTTGGCAGAAAAATGCGGCGTTTCTCAAGTAGTGATGATGTTATTATCTGGGAAAATGCGAGTGGCGTTAGCGACAACACACCTTCCCTTGAGAGCGGTGCCGGATGCAATTACCTCTGCGTTATTAGAGCGCATTATCCCTATTGTGTATGAGAGTTTGCAGCAGAAATTCCATATGGTTTTGCCGCGTTTGTTGGTGGCAGGATTAAATCCGCATGCCGGAGAAGGCGGGCATCTGGGTTCCGAGGAGCAGCAGATTATCAGCCCGGTGATAGAGTATTTTCAGCATCAAGGGATGCAAATATTCGGGCCATATGCGGCAGATACCTTATTTAGAGAACCCGCCGATGCTTACTTAGTCATGTACCATGATCAGGGCTTGGGGGTTATAAAATACGCGAGTTTTGGGAATGCGGTCAATATGACGCTGGGGTTACCTATTGTACGAACCTCGGTCGATCATGGCACTGCCTTGTCTTTAGCAGGCACGGGACAAGCAGACTCAGGAAGTTTATGGGCGGCAGTGGAGCAAGCACAACAATGTCTAGAATTTGTTTAGTCGTCATCGTCGATGAGGCCAGGGGGATAGGGTATCAAAATAAGCTCTTATGTCATTTGCCTGCAGATCTTGCACACTTTAAGGCCTTAACCCTGGGAAAGACCTTGATTATGGGACGACGCACGTACGATTCCATCGGACGCCCATTACCGAAGCGGCGCTCTATTGTGTTATCACGTCATCCTATTTTAGGAGTAGAGCAGGCCTTTTCTTGGGAGGAGGCGCTACGTTTGGCAGGAGCGGCTCCTGAGCTTATGGTTATTGGTGGTGCGCACGTGTATCAACAGGCTTTGCCGGTCGCGACTGATATTTATATGACGAAGATTCATCATCATTTTGTGGCAGATACTTTTTTTCCAGTATTAGAGGAATCCGAGTGGGATTGCCAACGCTTGGGTGTGCATGAGGTAGATGAGCGTAACGCGTTTGCAATGACGTTTTATCATTATGAGTGGAAGAAATAATGAAACAATGGCTATATATTATCTTATTATGTACGACTACCGTTTTTGCGGAAACCAATACCGTTGCAACCGTAGGCCCTCAAACTGGACAACAGGTATATGAGCAACATTGTGCCTTGTGTCATACCACAGGGGTTGCAGGGGCGCCTAAATTTCGTGATATGCAAGATTGGAAACAGCGTGTTGCCGGAAAAAAACTGGCTGAACTCACGCAAACGGCATTACAAGGAAAGAACGCGATGCCACCGAAAGGCACCTGTATGCAATGCGATGAAGCTTTATTACAACAAGCAATAGAATATATGTTACCTCCAGGCTGGGAGAAATGATGAAACAGTGGAATAGAATTCATGTGGTGTTAATCTCGGCTTGTTTAATATTGGCGTATGTGTTTTATGTGCAATGGGTATTGGGGTTGACCCCATGCCCACTGTGTTGGATGCAACGTCTATGTGTATTTAGCATGGCATTGAGCATGGGATATGGAGTGAGATATAAATTTACCTCGAAAGTGTGGCATTTTTGTGTGTTTTTTGCGCTTGCAGGGCTGTATTTTGCCGGCCGGCAATATTGGTTGGAATCTTTGCCTCCAGAAGTGAAAGTGGCTTGTTTGCCGGCTTTAGATGTATTATTGGCCTATTTTCCTTGGCAGTCCGTGCTGAAAGTATTTTTCATGGGGAATGCAGATTGCGGTGAAGTAGTGTGGCGCTTTGCGGGATTGTCGCTTGCAGGTTGGAGTATGTTGTATTTTATAGGCAGTATAGGAATATTATTGAGTATTTATCCGCGGGTGCGGCGTTTATGAAGGCTTTTTCATGTGAAGTACTAGCAGAGCATGCGCATACCCGTGCACGGGTGACAGAGGTACATACCGCGCACGGCAGTTTTGTGACGCCTACGTTTATGCCAGTGGGTACACGTGCGGGCGTGAATAATGTTACGCCCGCCGAGTTACAAGAAACCGGCAGCCAAATTATTTTAGGTGGAAATACCTATCATATGTTGTGCGCGCCAGGCATGCAGGTGATTCAAGATGCGGGTGGCATGCATGCTTTTATGGGATGGAAGGGCCCGATGTTAACCGACAGCGGCGGCTTTCAAGTGTTTAGCTTATCTAAAAATGGTGAATTATGTACGATTGATGAAACGGGCGCACGTTTCGTCATTCCCGGGCAATCGAGCTCTTTTCATATGACACCAGAAGCCTCATTGCAGACCCAAAAAATAATTGGAGCAGACATCATTATGGCGTTTGACCAATGTACGCCAAGTCATGTGAGCCCAACAGAGGCCGAAGCGATTATGCACCGCACCCATCGGTGGCTACAACAATCCATTGCATATCATACTGCGCACCCGACCGCGATATATGGATATCCTCAAGCTTTGTTTGGTATTATTCAGGGGGGCGTGTATCCTGCATTACGTGCACAAAGCGCGGAGTTTGTGACCGGGATGCCGCTCGATGGGATTGCCATTGGTGGCGAAACCGTTGGTTTTGATATGCCCGCAACCTGTGAAATTTTACAACATATTTTTCCCTATCTGCCAAGGAATAAGCCGCGCTACACGATGGGTGTCGGGATGTCCCCACAAGATTTATTAGATGTGGTTGCCGAAGGAATTGATATATTTGACTGTGTGGCACCTACGCGTAATGCACGTCATGGCGCGCTATATTGCGGACAATTAGTAGAAAGTGGCACTTGGTTACGTTTTGAGAGCACTTATCAGCAAGGTCGTTTACTGATTAAAAAAGCACAATTTTCCAACGATGAAAATCCGATTATGCCAGGTTGTTCTTGTTATACTTGCCTGAATTATTCTCGAGCGTTTTTGCATCATAGCTTTAAGCAAAAAAATGTCATATTCAGTGCGCTGGCGAGTATTCATAATATCCACGTCATGCAGGAAGTGTGTGGGGCAATGCGCGCGAAGATACAAAATGAGCGAGATCTATCCGAGCCGCGACCATGAGGGAGCGGAGCA
>JAUYSE010000168.1 GCA_030696465.1 Legionellaceae bacterium | reverse complement strand
CCATTTTTGGGCCTTAGCGATATATCGCATCCAAGAGTATAAAAAAGCTTCCATCCCTATGCTACCCGTCACTCATGGAATCCCCTTTACCAAGCTCTGCATCGTGCTCTATACTATCCTTCTTGCCTTAGTGACCTGCTTGCCGGCGCTCGCTGGAATGAGTGGAATTATATACCTCACTGGTGTTACACTGCTCAACTTACGTTTTTTATACTGGGCGTATGTGCTATACTATAGCGCAGATGCACGGCCTGCATTACAAACTTTTCGCTTTTCTATTGTATATCTTATGGCCCTATTTATTTTATTACTGCTCGATCACTATAAAGGTATTTATGTCTAACTCATGCTCTTCCCCTTGTGGCGTACGCTGGACCGTCATTATTTTAATTGCATTTGGCGCCATGATGGCAGGCTTCTTTGTCAACCAACATTGGCACCCTCGTTTTAATCCTCAAGATTTATATGGCACTTTTCTCGACAAACCGCGTGCATTGCCCTCTTTTCAAGCGGAAGGAACGAATACCAAAGTGTTCTCTTCTGAGCAGCTAAAAAATCATTGGACCTTTCTCTTTTTTGGGTTTACGAACTGTCCGGATGTATGTCCCACTACCATGCATGACTTAACAAAAATGATGACCATACTTGAGCAAAAACATAGCGACCCGCTCCCGCAGGTCGTCCTGTTTTCTATTGATCCCAACAGAGATTCTATCGCTCGCTTACGAGAGTATACCCACGCCTTCCACACTTCTTTTATAGGCGTTCGCTCAAACAAAAATACTTTAAATCTCCTCACTAAAACACTTGGGGTTGCTTTTAATACCGTACATTTAAAAAACAACCAATATACTTTACAACACACACAAGCCGTAATGCTGATTAATCCTAAAGGAGAACTTGTCGCCTTCTTTACCAATCCCCATCAACCGGAAGCGATGGCGAAAGATTATCAAAGCATTATATCCCATTATTCTTCGATCTAGGTTTCTCATGAAAATTGCCATTCTTACTATTAATCCAAATTTATACTCCAACCGTCGTTTAATCGAGGCGGGAAATGCTGCTGGTCATGAAGTGCACACTATCAACCCTCTACATTGTTATATGCAAGTTGGGGCGGCACCCACCGTACACTACCGCGGCGGCAAAGAACTGCCTTTTTTTGATGCAGTCATTCCTCGCATTGGGATTCCCATTACGTTTTACGGAACCGCCATATTACGCCAACTCGAAACCATGGGGATGTATACCCCCAACGCATCTATTGCGATTGCGCGTTCCCGAGATAAATTTCGCTCCTTACAAATCCTTGCACGAAAAGGGTTGCCCATGCCTTCGACTTGTTTTGCACAATCACCTGATGACACTGAAGATCTTATTCGAATGGTCGGTGGTGCACCGGTGGTCATCAAACTACTGGAGGGCACACAAGGAAAAGGGGTTGTTCTTGCGGAAAGTCACCAATCTGCCGTCAATATTATTAATGCGTTTAAAGAGATGTCTGCTAATATCTTGGTCCAAGAATTTATCGGGGAATCCAGAGGAACCGACATTCGCTGTTTTGTGGTCGGTGACAAAGTCGTTGCTGCAATGCAACGCGTATCTAACAATGGCGACTTTCGCGCCAATATACATCAAGGTGGACATGCTAAAAAAATCGTCCTCACCCCCAAAGAACGTGCGATTACGCTTGCCGCTGCCAAAGCCATGGGATTACGTATAGCTGGCGTAGATCTCATTCGCTCGCAACAAGGTCCTCTGATTCTTGAAATTAATTCGTCCCCTGGTTTAGAAGGCATTGAAAAAGCATCGCAAGTAAATGTTGCTGGCAAAATCATTCAATATTTAGAAAAACATGCTAAACCCAGTAGCATGCATCAACGATTTAATGGATAATAGGACGGCTATATATAACCCCATATTTTCATAAGGTTTTTCTATGGATACCATGACCAAAATTAAAGAACAAATTCAAAATAACCCAGTTATTTTGTATATGAAAGGAAATCCAACACACCCACAATGTGGTTTCTCTGCACGTGCAGTTCAATGCCTAGAAGCCTGTGGAGCACCTTTTACTTATGTTGATATTCTTGCCAACCCAGATATTCGACAAACACTGCCTCAATATGCCAATTGGCCTACTTTTCCTCAACTTTATATTGCTGGAGAACTCATTGGTGGCTGTGATATCATCACCGAACTTCATCAGCAAGGTAAACTCGCTGAATTACTTCAGAATATTTCACTTTAAAGGAGACACGTATGTGTATTGTCAGTCGCCAAGCACCAGATATTAACGTCCCTGCCGTATTCGAAAACGGAGAGATTGCTCAATTCAATCTACATAAAACCATTCAAGGGAAATACGCTATTGTTTTTTTCTATCCCTTAGATTTTACCTTTGTATGCCCTTCTGAACTGATTGCTTTAGATAAACGTATGGCTGAATTTAAAGAAAGGGGCGTAGAGGTCGTTGCCGTTTCTATTGACTCTCAATTTACACACCTGGCTTACCGTAACACGCCTATAGAAAAAGGCGGTATTGGCCCAGTAGGTTTCACCATGGCTGCTGATATTAACCATACTATTTGTCAAGCCTATGGTGTAGAACATCCTGTTGCTGGTGTTGCATTTCGCGCTGTATTTATTATTGACCAGAAAGGAATCGTGCGTTCACAAATCGTCAACGATTTGCCGATTGGACGTAACATCGATGAAGTCATTCGTACCATAGATGCCGTTCAATTTACGGATCGACACGGAGAAGTATGTCCTGCAGGTTGGAAAAAAGGCGAAGCAGGTATGCATGCGTCACCAGCTGGCGTGGCTAAATATCTTTCAGAGTTTTCTGATAGTTTGTAAGATAGCAAATAATTTTGTGGTAAGTTGGGCCTAGGTCTCTAGGCCCGATACTGCTAAGGTTTTTTGATAGGCCCTAATGTATTCACCATCGCACAAAACAATTCTGCCGTTTTATGCGCATCATACACAGCTGAATGCGCTTCATTCAAATCAAAGGGAATACGTGCCGCACGCACGGCCTTCGCAAGTACCGTCTCTCCATACATAAATCCACCCAAAGTGGCCGTATCAAAACACGTAAAAGCATGAAAAGGAAAAGCACAGCCAACCCGAGCAACTGCGGACTTTAAGAACAATAAATCAAACCAAGCATTATGTCCGACTAATACCGCTCGTTTACATCTATGTTTTTTTAAGGCTTCTTCGATAGGGGCAAATAAACGCTCAAGCGCCTCTTTCTCCGAAACAGCGAAGCGTAAAGGATAAAATGGATCTATTTTATTAAATGCCAGGGCCTCAGGATCTAAGATCGCATCCTCAAAAGGCAATACATGTTCAAAATAACTCTGATCAATACCCCAAACGCCTTCTTTATCTCGATCTAATAACACGATGCCTATTTCTAAAAGTGCATTCGCCTGCGGATCTAAACCAGACGTTTCAATATCCACTACTACAGGCAAAAAACCCCGAAATCGAGTGCGAATAGATTGTTTATGTGAAAAAGAGGTCATGAGTACTCGCAACAAAATAAAGCTAAAACACCAAATGTATTGTACCCTTTACAAGGCTTTACGTCACCCTCCACATTGCAGATATAAAATGGACACATTATTTTTTTAAAGACATA
>JAUYSE010000157.1 GCA_030696465.1 Legionellaceae bacterium | reverse complement strand
CTATTCGCCATCCCTGGCCGCTCGCAAAAAACATCCTGTTTTTTGACGTTTTTTAAAGACGTGTTTAGTCCTCATTACTTTTGCAACCTTCAGTGGTTCCACCAATAATCCCGACTGATATCCCATGGTATCCGAGCCGCGACCGTGAGGAAGCGGAGCAGTTTGAACCTGAGTGCGCCACAAGTGTCATCCCGGGATGACACTTGTGGCGCGTAAGTCTTTAGTCACCGCGTTGTTTTTTTTGAAGGATTCTTTTTTTCTTGCATTAACGCTTGCAACTGTTGTTTTTCCTCCGAATTTAAACCTTGTTGACGTAACTTTTGTAACAGCTTTTGAATATCTTCTTCCACATTTTGTTTTTTAAGATGCGATAAAATATCCAGAAAAGCCGTTTCAATTTTGTCTTCGGGAATTTGGTGTTCCACGCAAGCTAATTTAGACATCGGTTCAAATAGGGGAGTGCCACGCCACATTTCTACTAAAGTTGCGGATTGCAGATGGGGTGATTTCGATAAACTATGCAGCAAAGCATATAATAATTTTTGGCCACTTTTTTGGTGGGCATTAATGTCAATGTGTGCCTGTTGTCGGGCATATAAACCAGGATTTTGTAGGAGTAAAGCCAAGGCTAGACGTACCGGGTGGCGCTCTACAGACAGCATTTGAGAGGATGCGGCTGCTGCAGGCTGCGTAGCAGTCGGTTTTTTAGCGTTGTCATCAGCCTTCATTAAGCTATTGATTTGCTTAGGCGTGAGATGTGTTTTGGTCGCCAACTCTTCCAATAATAAGGCTTTATAAGCGCCGTTAGGCATGTCGTTTAAATAGGGTTTACTGGCGTGTACCAAAGCGGTTTTTCCGGCTAATTCGCTAATGTTAATGCCTTGCAGCATTTTCTCCCAAAACCATTCATTGGCGGGCAAGGCACGTTTTATGTGTGCTAAAAAAGCTTCTTTCCCCTGGGTGCGTAACAGGGAGTCTGGATCATGCTCTGCTGGTAGAAAACAAAATCGTACGTCTAAAGCGCTATTCAGGTAAGGCAAGGTAATTTCAAGTGCTCGCCAAGCCGCTTTGCGACCGGCATTATCTCCATCAAAACAAAAAACGATGCGTTTAACATATTTTTGCAGCAATTGAATATGCTGGGCTGAGGTGGCGGTACCTAAAGTGGCGACGGCTTGCGGTATGCCATATTGCGCTAAGGTAATCACGTCAATATAGCCTTCCACCACCAAACAAGCCTCTAAAGTGCTTTGTTGTAGTGCGGGGTATAGGCCGTATAATTCACGATTTTTTTGAAAAAGAGGGGTTTCTGGGGAATTCAGATATTTAGGTTGAGTTTGAGGATCAATACTACGTCCACCGAAGCCTATGATGTGCCCTTGTTTGTCTTGAATAGGAAAAATCAGGCGATGACGATAACGATCATAGCGTTTTCCGGCGTCGTTTTGGATGAGCATTCCCGTTTTTACAAGGAGATCAATAGACTTAGGAAATTGTTGCTCTAAACTGTGCCAAGCATCGGGGGCATAGCCCAATTGGTAGCGAGCCGCAATTTCTGCAGAAATACCGCGAGTATGGAGATAGGCTTGTACTTCTTTATTTTTGTGCAACTGTTGCTGATAATATTGGCTGACTTGTTCGAGTAAGGTATAAGAGGTTTTACTGGTTTTTTTGGGAGCTGATGACTCTTCTCGAGGAATGGTCATGCCATAACGTTCGGCCAAGGTTTCAACTGCGGTTACAAAGTCTTGATTGAGATGTTGCATTAAAAAACTGAGGGCATTACCGCTGGCACCACAGCCAAAGCAATAATAAAACTGCTTACGAGGGATTACGTGAAAAGAAGGCGATTTTTCGTGGTGAAAAGGGCAGCAGGCAACGTGACTGTTCCCTTGTTTTTTTAAGGGAACATAGGTATCGACCAGCTCAGCGATGTCGGTGCGGCTGAGCAATTCATCTAAAAAGGATTGGGCGATAAGGCCTGACATTACGATCCGAGGGCGGTTTTTACCAATTGACTGATTTGTGTCATATCACAACGGCCTTGCACCTGAGGCTTTAGCTGTGCCATTACTTTCCCCATATCGGCGATGCTTTTTGCAGATACAGCACTGAGTGCTTCTTGTATAAGCGCTTCAAGGGCAGCCGCAGATAAAGGTTCTGGTAAATATTCTTGTATCAGACTGAGTTCGTAGTTTTCTTGAGCGACCAGGTCTTCTCGAGCAGCCAACGTATATTGTTCAATGGATTCTTTACGCTGTTTAGCCATTTTATCTAAAATGGTTAAAAGTCGTGTGTCATCGACGTCGATGCGTTCGTCAACTTCGATTTGTTTGATAGCAGCCGTGATTAAGCGTAGCGCAGAGACTTTTTGTTTGTCCTGCGCACGCATGGCTGTTTTTAAATCATCTAAGAGGCGTAATTTAGTGCTCATGTCTTTTTACGACGGCTACGTCCAGTTTTAGAAAAAGGAGTGACACCACGTGCAATTTTCTTCATATGGCGCTTAATAGCTGCAGCTTGTTTGCGTTTACGTTCAGCAGTAGGTTTTTCGTAAAATTCACGACGACGCAATTCGGTTAATATACCGGCTTTTTCACAAGAACGTTTGAAACGACGTAAAGCATATTCTGGGTTTTCACCTTCTTTTACACGAACGGTAGGCATTCAGTTTGGTCCTTAATAGTATAACAATCTAAATATAGCAATCTGGCAATTCTAGTACCACAAGCGCTAGTCGTCAAGCGTAATTTGTATTAATTGCCTCAAAAATGGTGGAAATTAACTTGAAAAGCGTTTTTTTATTGTGCGCTTGAGCTTAGTTAGGAGATAACATACTCATGGGCTTTATAAATAGTTTGCAGACTCTTTAAAAATTGCTGCATATCCTCTTTTAAGGTGTAAGGGGGGTTGATAATCCATACCCCACAGCCACGCATTCCCGGGGTATGGGGAGCACTCATGTAGAATTGGGCCGAAAGGGTATCGGGCGCTTGGATGGCATTACATTTACGCAGAAAAATATCCCAAGGATGTTTATCTATCAGCGGATACCAAATACAAAAAACACCCTGCGGAAAGCGTTGATAGCCGTCTTTGATAATAGCGGGGATGTTCTTATAATCATTTTTAAGCTCATAGCTGGGGTCCATAAAAATGAGACCACGTTTTTCGGGTGGTGGCAGCAATGCTTTGAGTGACTCTAAACCATCTTGACGCGCAAAATGCACGCGCTTTCCCTTTCCATGGGTTGCTAAGAGTGAGAGACGTGAAAATTCATGCGGATGTTGTTCGCAGGCATAGATGCGATCTTGTTTGCGTAAGTGCTCTATGGCAATAGCAGGGGAGCCAGGATAGTGCTGTAAGGTATTGGAGTCGCCATTATAGTGCTCCAGCAGCGTCATATATTTTGAAAAAACGGCAGGTAGGGTGTTACGATTTTGCCAAAGTGGTAGAATACCGGTTTCGTATTCTTTATTTTTTTGCGAAGCTTCATGACGCAGATTATAACGGCCGCGTCCGGCATGGGTCTCTAGATAGAACCACGGTTTTTCCTTCTGATTGAGATAGTCGAGGATATACGTTAGAGTCCAATGTTTAACAACATCGGCAAAATTTCCGGCGTGATAACTGTGTTGATAACTAAGCATGAAAAATCTTCTTTAATTAGAGTTTAAAGTACGCACCGTATATAATACACGTTGCATGATTTTTAAGATACTACTGTGATAATGGTGAGAGGACTAAAATATGTCATTTTTTTTGCAAAGTATAGAGCAAGTACGGGCGTATTTGCTAGAGTTTCAAGCAGCAGTATGTGCTGCATTAGAAGCACAAGATCCGAATTTACATTTTTTAGAAGACCTATGGGAACGGCCCGAGGGTGGCGGCGGACGCACTAAAATTGCCTCAAATGGCCAGATATTTGAGCGTGCCGGCGTGAATTTTTCAGATATCCAAGGGACACAATTACCGCCCGCCGCCACCATACAACGCCCTGAATTGCAGGGACAACACTTTAGAGCAATAGGGGTGTCTATTGTGATACATCCCTCCAATCCTTATGTCCCGACCACGCATGCAAATATTCGTTTTTTTTGTACCAATCCTGAAAGTGCCGAGCCTATTTGGTGGTTTGGGGGTGGTTTTGATTTGACGCCTTATTATGGATTTGAAGAAGATGCTATCCATTGGCATGAACAGGCTTATCAAGCTTGTGCAGCATTTGGAGACGATTGGTACGCTCGTTTCAAAGCAGACTGTGACCGCTATTTTTATTTGCCGCATCGTAAAGAACCTCGAGGGATTGGTGGTTTATTTTTTGATGATTTACAAGCCGGGGGCTTTGATCATTGCTTTAAATTCTTGCAGAGTGTGGGGAAGCATTTTGTGTCCGCCTATATGCCAATTGTGCAGCGTCGTTATCAAATACCTTACGGTGAACGTGAAAAATCTTTTCAATTGTATCGTCGTGGACGTTATGTAGAATTTAATTTAGTGTATGATAGAGGGACATTATTTGGTTTACAGTCTGGTGGTCGGACCGAATCTATTCTGATGTCTTTACCGCCAGAAGTGCACTGGGACTACAATTGGCAGCCTGAAGAGGGAACACCAGAAGCACGATTATACACGGATTTTTTGCGCCCGCGAGATTGGGTAAATGAACAGTGATATGACACTTAATTAAACGACAGATACTTTATGATAATAGGATTTTATGGCTGAATTATTAAAACGACCCCCACATTCCGTAGAGGCCGAGCAATCGACGCTGGGCGGTATTCTCTTAGATAATGAGGCTTGGGAAAAAGTCAGTACGGTACTCACCGAAAACGATTTTTATCGGGCAGAGCATCGCGTGATTTATCGCTCGCTCTTTCAACTGTCACAACGCAATCAGCCGTTTGATGTGGTGACCTTAGCTGAAATTCTTAAATCCAATGAATTACTAGATGCTGCGGGTGGCGAAGCCTATATTTTTGAGCTCGTGAATAATACACCGAGTGTCGCTAATGTGGGCGCTTATGCCGCCATCGTTCGCGAAAAATCCGTACAGCGACAGCTGATTACCGTCGCCACTGATATTGCCGATGCCAGTTATAATCCCGGTGGGCGTAGTGTTTCGGAGTTGTTAGATTTTTCAGAAAGTAAAGTTTTTGGCATTGCCGATCAAACACAGTCTAACGGTGGGCCACAGAGCATTAAATCGGTGTTAGTAAAAACCGTAGAGCGCATCGATTCTTTGTATCATAACCGCGATAGTTTGACGGGCTTATCCACCGGTTTAGCCGATTTAGATAAACTAACCTCGGGTTTTCAAACCGCGGATTTGGTGATTGTGGCGGGTCGGCCCTCTATGGGTAAAACAACGCTGGTTATGAATATGGCGGAGCATGCCGCTATTCAGTCGGATAAACCGGTGCTTGTCTTTTCTTTAGAAATGCCTGCAGACTCTCTTGCGATGCGTATGATGTCTTCTTTAGGACGCATTGATCAAAATAGAATTCGTACCGGACGTTTGACAGAAGAAGATTGGCCGCGCGTGACTTCTGCGGTACATATGTTGTCAGAAGCAAAGTTATTTATTGATGATTCTCCGGGTTTAAGCCCTGCTGAAATGCGGGCAAGAGCCCGTCGAGTCATGAAAGAACACGGTCAGCTTGGTTTGATTGTCGTCGACTATTTACAATTAATGAAAGTACCCGGTTTTTCTTCGGACAATCGAACCGGAGAAATCTCAGAAATCTCGAGAAGTTTGAAGTCTTTGGCCAAAGAGTTAAACGTGCCAGTGGTGGCACTGTCTCAGTTGAATCGAGGCTTAGAGCAACGACAAGATAAGCGCCCACTGATGTCAGATTTACGAGAATCGGGTGCGATTGAACAAGATGCGGATATCATCTGCTTTATTTATAGAGATGAAGTTTATAATGAAGATTCTTCAGATAAAGGGGTGGCAGAGCTTATTATTGCCAAACAAAGAAATGGCCCGATTGGCAGAGTTCGAGTGGCATTTTTTGGTCATTTCTTGCGTTTCGAAGATCTTGCGTTTAGTGGATATCAGGAAATAGCGTAGGGCGAATATGAGCACTTATATTGATGTGCATCTGCCGTCGTTAATGCACAATTTGGCGTTGGTCCGCAGGCTGGCGCCAAATTCCGCTTGTGTTGCGATGGTAAAAGCAGATGCTTATGGTTGTGGCGTCCAAAAGATAGCACCTCAGTTGGAAGGCAACGTAGACGCCCTTGGGGTGGCACGCATCGAAGAGGCTTTGCAGTTACGACGGATGGGGATTACAACCCCGATAGTTGTTTTTCAGGGCGTGCTACACAGTAATCAATGGCCTTTGTTTGCGGAACACCAATGTGCGGTCGTGCTCCACCATGCCGACCAATTACGTAGTTTTCTGAATAGCCCTTTGTCGCGTGCAATATCGGTTTGGGTGAAAGTGAATACCGGCATGCACCGGCTTGGTTTTTCTGCAGATGAAGTGCTTGAGGTCGTTGAGATTTTACAAAGTTGCCCCTGGGTAGCAAAGCCAATAAAAATATTAACGCATTTTGCTTGTGCAGATGAGCCTGAAAACGCACTGAACCAGAAGCAAATAGAAAACTTTGAAGCGCTTAAGTTTCCCAGAGAAAACATTGAATACAGTATGGCAAATTCTGCGGCTATTTTGGCCTTTCCAGAGAGCCATGCCGATTGGGTACGTCCCGGCATTATGTTATATGGTGTTTCGCCATTTGCTGATCGAAGCGCGCAAAGCCTAGGTTTAAGACCAGTGATGTGTTTGTCTGCAGAGATAAGCGCTCTACAAACCTGTGCAGTGGGTGACACCGTCGGATATGGCGCTACTTGGCAGGCGAAACGTGTTTCTCGAATAGGGGTGGTGCAAATAGGGTACGGAGATGGATACCCACGGCATGTTGCGCCAGGCACACCCGTGTGGATACATGGACAGGAAATCCCCATTGTAGGGCGAATATCCATGGACAGTTTAACCATTGATTTGACGGATTACCCTCACGTTGGTTTATATGATAGAGTAGAATTGTGGGGCCCTCATTTAGCAGTAGAGCGTATCGCTAAAATGGCGAATACCAGCCCTTATGAACTTTTATGTCAAGTGATATCTAGGAAGGATGGCAGATCATAATATACTCACAGCAATTGAATTTTCGGCTAGGCGCAAGCGAGAGAGCCGAGGGAGTGTACTTGTGGTCCATGACCGATGGCGAGCGAGGTTGCAACAACGCCGAAAACTCAAGTGCGAAGAGTATAGATGAATAATCAGGGATCACAAAATTTATTTACCTCTTTAGATGCGTGGTTTCATTCAACGCAAGGCGCTTGGGTTTCTCAAGCTTTTTGTCATGAAATACATTATCTTCAGGCAAACACATTGGGTGGACCTAAACAACGTTTATTACAATATGGCGGCTCTTCGAAAGATCCTTGGGCGACTGCTTTGGGGTATCGAGAAGCATTAGTGGTACGTCCCGATGTAGGTGCTGCCGCGGCTTGTTACGCGCAGGTACAAGCACTTCCGTGGATGGAGAACAGTGCTGATGCGGTGTTATTTCCTTTAACCTTAGAGTCTTCAACTTTTTCTGCTTTAGATGAAGTAGATCGGGTTTTAAAATCGATGGGATATCTCATTGTTTTTGGGGTGAATCCTTGTAGTTTATGGGGACTGGCCTGGCGCTATGGTCTGTTGACAGACTTTGCTACTACCCAGCCCTCTGCGTTGACCGCATTTGGTTTAAGTCGGGCATTAACGCAGAGAGGCTATGAAATCAGATCATTGGGGCATTTTTATTATGTTCCTCCGGTGCGCAGCGCTCGTTGGATTCATCGTTTAGAAATTATGAATGAACTAGGTAAAATGATTTCGCCTTATCCCGCGGGATTTTATGTATTAATTGCACGAAAACATGATTATTGGATGATTCCTACCGCATCTAAACATAATTGGTCTTTGGCATGGCAGTTGGGAGCAGCGCAATAACAGGAATTCCCGCCTTATAATGTTGACAAAGTTTTGCGGTTGGGCGGGAATGGCTGGTGCACTAAGTTATTAATTTACTGCTCCCCAATAACCATGTACAATGCCCATCCCCTGTTTGAGGAAGTAATAGAATGTCTATCCCTAATAAAGTTCAAGAAGTATATAAAAAGTCCACTTGTTTATTTTCTTCAGAACAAATAGAAGCGGCCCTAGATACTATGGCAGAGGCAGTACATGAGTGTTTGCATGATCAAAACCCAGTATTATTATGTGTAATGATAGGGGGCATGGTTCCCATGGCGAATCTTTTGCTGCGTCTAGATTTTCCATTAGAAGTCGACTATGTGCATGCAACGCGATATCGTGGAGCAATACAGGCCCATGAACTAGAATGGAAAGTACGACCCAATGTAGATTTAAAAGATCGCACCGTGTTAGTCGTAGACGATATCTTAGATGGAGGCATTACTTTATCTGCCATTATCGATGAGTTACACCGTATGGGAGCTAAAAAAGTATACAGCGCCGTATTGGTGAATAAACAACATCAACGTGATGTTGATGGTTTACAAAAAGCTGATTTTGTCGGTTTAGAAGTAGAGGATCACTATATTTTCGGTTACGGCATGGATTATAACGAGTATTTACGCAATGCCCCCGGTATTTTTGTGGTCGCACCTGAGCATGAGACAGAGTAGTCAATAAGCGACTACTCTTTTCCGAAATGTGCGATTTCTTGTTGATGAATTTGCAAGCTACATTGCTCTGAAACACTCCCATTGCGACAGACAACCACGCCAGTGGGAGCAACCACCATGACTCCACCTGCCCAGAGGCAACAACCTTCTATATTTTGAAAATCCATAACGGCATGGCGGCTGCAGTAGCAAGCCGATACATAACCATTAGAACAAATATAACGTCCAGTGCTTCGATCACAATAGTTGATACCACCCATGGTGGCACAACAACCAGTTGTACCATTCCCGCTGCCTGCACTCCCATCGTTGCTATCGCCATTGTTGCTGGCATTGATATGACAGTGACTATATGCGGCAGAAGATGCTAACAGTAATAAAGCAGTAAGACAGGTCGCGTATTTATTCAAAGAGGTGCGCATAGTAATGATCTTAGTGAAGTCCTTTCGAAAAGCATAGCATAAGTATATTCGGACTTCCAAATGTTCATGTACTGCATGGCAATATCATCTAAAATTCACACGATTTGACTCATTAAAAGCTCCGCTCCCTCATGGTCGCGGCTCGGATTTTATGTTAAAGGGCGCGGTGCGCATAGATCGCTAAGTGTACGTTGAGCGCATATAGAACTTGTAAAAAAATATATCAAATAGTATGATGTCCCGGTTATATTTTCGGGCTTATTTTAAGGGGTAGATATATGTTCAAGCGATGTTTATGGTTTAGCATGGTGTATAGTGTATTAGCGACACCCGTATGGGCTGACGCCACCGTCCGGATTACCGGAGCGATTTTAGAAAAAGTCCCTACACAGAGTAGTGGCTTGAGCGTACGTAAAAGCGGCACCCCACCAATGAAAACGATTGCTTTATTACGCTTACAGCTTAATGAGCAAGCTCGAAAAGGAATACAACATCGCGCGCAGGCATTACAAACACCACAAGAATCGTCCGAAGATTCATCATCACCTCTTCCGAGGGTCGTTCGTTTGGGTATGAATGGTGTTCCGGTCTTGGATCAAGGTGCGCATGGAACCTGTGTTACTTTTGCGAGCACGGCTGCATTAGATGCCATTATTGGTCAAGGGGATTATGTGAGTCAATTGTGTCCCTTGGCTTTAGGACAATACCTTGAAAATCAAAGTTATCTTCCTAGTGGATGGGATGGTTCATGGGCACCTTATGTATTGCAGCGACTCATTGAATTCGGAGTTGTTTCGCATGAATCAGAAAAAACCACGGGTTGCGGTGGATATTATACTTACCCAACAGGAATGGTAGAAACATTACCGAGCTTGAATAACATAGACGAATATCATGCAATGAGTCAGCCCGCAGATCAGTGGATGGAATGGACTACCTTGTTAAGTCCCATCGAAGCTTTAAATGATCAGGTGAATACTGTTCAAGTTTTACGAAAGGTCAAGGCTTCCCTTGCTGCAGGTGATCGAGTCACTTACGGGGTTATCTTACAAGATTTTGACGCAGGCGTAGGCGGCGCGATAGGGTCTCACCGAGTAAACAATGATACTTGGGTGTTAACTCCGCAAATTTTACGCGATACTATTTTTCGTCCAGATTATTCAGCGGGTCATGAAATGGTGATTACCGGCTACAACGATAATGCCGTCGCGGTGGATTCAGAGGGGCATAAGCATAAAGGTCTATTAATTGTGCGTAACTCCTGGGGCGATAACATAGGTAATCATGGTAATTTTTATATGAGCTACGATTATTTTCAATTGTTAGTGCTCGAAGCGCATCGTATACGTGCTGAGGTCACCAGTCATTTGCCAGATGAGGAGGCAAGCGCATAGTTCTCATGAGGGTGCCTTTTTGTGGTACATCCTTCAGGGTAAACGCATTTTTGTTTGAAATTCGCCGCTCGGATATTCTTTGAAAGGTCGAGGTTCGGATAAATCGTTTGTATTTTAGAGGATCTTGCTCAGGCACTTCCCAGCCATTCCCGCCCAACCCCAAAACGCTGTCAAACAAGGCATCCGATAAAATTCTTTTCGCAAACCTTCACAGCGCATGGACGCGCTGTGAGAGCATCAGGATGATTTTATGCGTGTTTGTGAAAAGAATTTTATCGGAATGCCTTGTTACCACTGATATAATTAGGCGGGAATTCCTG
>JAUYSE010000149.1 GCA_030696465.1 Legionellaceae bacterium | reverse complement strand
AGCGGATTGCCATAAAGTCGATAAGCACATTCGAAGGTTTATCGGACGGCTCCACGCTATTTTTCCATTCGGTTTGCCACTTAATATAACCAGACCAGCCCGGGAGCTGTGCCAATGATTTTTTTAAAAACGAGATATGCTCTTTCTCTGAAACTTGAAGAACGTCTAAACATTGGATAATGGCGCTTTCTGCATGGTCGGGTAATGTTCTTAACCATTGTTGATTTTTCTTTGATCCTTGATGCAGCATCTGGTCGTATTTCGAGAGTTCTTTAAACGCAAAATAAAACCCTTTTTCACGAGAAGGCATTTCAATAACACTTTGACCCTCGTCAAAATAAGTTCCGCACCATTTAATGGTTTCTCGGTTAATATTTCGATAATCAAGGTGATTTTGCTCAAATAAATATTGAGCCTCGGTTAAGGCTTTATCAAAGGGTTGCGACTCAAATCCTTGAAGAGAGTTGCAGGCAATAAAAGTTTTTAATGGCCAGACCGGTGCAATGGATTTTGCAGCAAGGGATACCATTGCTTGAATATCAAGGGCACTTAATCGTTGTTTTTTACCTGTCATGCTAGTTTTTACTGAATTCATTTTTTCGCTACATTGAATAGTCATAGTGAACGCTCCTAGTATTGATAAGTTTGACGGATAGATGTAATGGTTTCAGGATGTGGCTGGCTGCCATTTAATAGGGTAATGTAACTTTGTTTCCAAAACGCGGATCCCTGAATAAAGCGGAAATACTCTAAGTTTAGAACCAACCATATGCTCATGAATCCAAGGAATGCCGTAAGATGTAGTGCATTAATGGCGTGATGCGTGCTTATGATAGAGGGAATGGCTGCTTCAATGAGATGAATACTGCATCCATATACCATGCCAGAAAATACGGCGGCAGCAATTGCCAAAAGGCTCCTGAAAAAGGTGATATTGTTTTTCAGTAAGGCATGCGCCATCTGAGTTGAGGCAATAAAGGCAAAGCCTACCAAGAATGTGGTCGTATTCATTGAAAAAAATGATTTATCACTAAACCAGGCAAAACTGTATGCGCCTAGTAGTCCGTAAGCACAAGAGATAATAAATACACCCAATCCACTCGTTCGACCTTGATTATCTATTTTTTTATTTTGTACTACAGAGCCTGCACTTAAAAAGAGAAAGGCTTTGAAGAGACCGTGCCAAATAAGATGAGCAATTGCCGCGGGGAAAAGACCGAGCCCACATTGAATCATCATGAAGCCCATTTGTCCCATCGTGGAGCATGCTAACATCCGTTTAACGTCTGTTTGAACCAGTTTCCATAGCGTTCCAAGCACTGCTGAAATAACACCGACAAGGAAAATAAGATTCAGTAATAAGGGTTGTTCAGCAAACAGGGGTGCAAGCCGCACTAAAAGAAATCCACCACCATTGACTAAGCCCGCGTGCATAATGGCAGAAACCGGGGTAGGTGAATTTAAGGAGCTGGTCAACCATCGATGAAAAGGCCAGATCGCAGATTGTGTTATCGCGGTAATAATACACAGAACCAGTGCGGTCAGCATGAGGGGTGAATGAATGTTTTGTTGCGAGATAGCCGAGATTGATAGGCTATCTGTTTCAAGATATATCAAAGCAAGCGCGACTAAAAATAATGTTGCCCCGCTAAAAAGCGTTTTGAACGCAAGTTTTCCGGAGTAGGCGGCAGCATCCCACTTTTGCTTGTGAATCATCAATGAAATCAGTAGAGAATTACTGATGCACCATGCTGAAAAAAACAACAGCGCTTGATCGGCAAGGGCCACAATTGCAGCACTGCTTGTAATCAAGGATAATTTATAATAATAGGCTTTATAATTTCGGTCGCCAGCCATATAGCGTATGGAGAATTGATGAACAACAGTGCTTACAAAAAAAATGAGAGAAGTCATCAAGAACCCTAAGCTATCTGCTTTAAATCCAAGAAAATAAAAGGGGGTTTGGTCTACATAACAATAAGCGAGCAATAGGAGACTGAGTGTTACTCCTATGCCAATTCCTAGCGTAGCGAATTGTGCGCCCATTTGGGATTTTTTCTTTGATAATCCATTACCTATTAGTCCGAGAATGGGCAGACCCATAAGAAATAATGATAAATATGTCATCGTGCTGTGGATCATAAAGGAACTCCTTATTAGATTTTCTGTTAATGTTGTTGAAATATAGTAGATATGCTAATATAAGTGAACTTAAAAATTCTAATTAACATTATTAGGAAATCTAATGTCTCTAGATACTGTTACCTTACAATGCTTTCTTGCCGTTTCTGATACTGGGAGTTTTACCAAAGCTGCTGATCGTGTAGGAAGAACACAATCTGCTATTAGTCAACAAATAGCGAAACTTGAAAACTTAGTCGGAAAACCTTTATTCAATCGCGGCAAAGAATTATCACTTACGACAGAAGGGGAGATTTTTCTTGGCTATGCCAAGCAAATGTATTTATTACATCGAGAATCATTAGATCGATTCAAAGCGCCTGATTTACAGGGCGAAATTCGTTTTGGTTTGCCAGAAGATTTTGCTACAGTAGTTTTATCGGAGGTCTTAGTTGATTTTTCAAGACTTCATCCTCGTATTCTATTAAATGTTGAATGTGATTTAACTATGAATGTACTGGATGGGTTTAAAGCAGGAAAATTTGATTTAATATTAATAAAAATGATGCCGCCTAAAGAGTTCTTGGAACAAACAACGCTTTGGAAAGAACCTGTAAAATGGATAGGAAAACCTGAATTACTGCCTGCAATCAATGAAAATACCGTCGTGCCTTTGGTTCTATCACCTCGGCCTTGTGTATACAGAGAAAGCGCTATTCATGCCTTAGAAAAAGCGGGTATAAAATGGCGTCTTGCATACACGAGTCCAAGCTATGCGGGTAAAATGGCGGCCGTCAAAGCGGGTTTGGGGATTACGATTATTCAAGAAACCATGATCCCCGATTATTTAAAGAAACTCGAAAATAAAATACTCCCTCCTTTAGCGGATATCCCCATATCATTACTAAAAAAGCAAGATGATAACAAGGCAATTGAGTCTTTAGAGTATTTTTTATTGAAGAAACTTCAGTAAAAATTTTCTAAGTTGTGTGGGCAATAACCAGGGGAAACACATCTTCGTGTGCCTATGACACACAGCAGATGGGGGCGAGCCCTCAGGGCTTGACCCCATCTGTGTAGTGTTAACGAAGTATAAGCAAAAATAAGGCTATTGCGGGATGTGGGATGAAGCTCCCGATTGAATAATTTCCAATGCATCTGGTGGTAGGTTATTATCTGTAATTATTGTTTTATGTTTTTCGATTTATGGATTATTAAGTGATATTTCTTATTGCTATTGCGGTGATATTTTTTCATATGAGCTTGATATGGCTATGGTATCGCTATACAAAAAATCCATCGGTTGTAGATGTGGGTTGGGCATCAGGGTTGACGATTATTGGCATGTTATATCTTTATAGCTCCCCAATCTCAATGAGGCAATTGCTCTTAAGTTTGATTTTATTGATTTGGGGATTACGTTTAGGCGGGTATCTTTGGTTTACCCGCATCCATCGTCACTTGCTGGATAAGCGATACATCGAATTAAGTGAGAGATGGAAAATATCTAAGCCGTTAGGTTTTTTATTGAATTTTCAATTTCAAGGCGTACTTATTTTTATTGTGTCTCTGCCGTGGTATTTTATTTCTCAAATACCATCGGATAGATCTATGAGTGCGATTGATTATCTAATGATATTGATAGCACTGTTATCGATAACTGCAGAAAGCATTGCCGATTATCAATTACAATCGTTTAAGGCACATCATCCAGGAGAAGTTTGCGATGTTGGTTTATGGTTTTACTCAAGACATCCCAATTATTTTTTTGAATGGATGACATGGTGCGTCTATGCCTGTTTTGCTTTTCCTGCGTCACTGGGATTGATGGCATGGATATCTCCTTTGATGCTCTACGGCATTATGACTCGCATTACTGTGCCACTTACGGAAAATGGATCGATTCAGTCGAGAGGTGAGCTCTATTTAGACTATCAAAAAGTAACACCAATGTTTTTTCCAAATTTATTGAAAAACACAGCATATGGGGGCAAGCCTTGAATTGTGAAAACGAGAATAAGTTATTACGATCAGACTGGAATGGATTAAAAGAATGTAAAAGAAATTGGCGATTATTTTGGCCTGCATTATTCTAGGGTCTGTTGATATTTCATTTCTGCAAACCCTCCGGAACGCCAACGTACCGCGGCTTGTCTGCGGTATCCAGAGATCTACTGGATGGCGCAGACAAGCCGCGCCAGGTGGGCGTTGTGGAGCAAATGTCAACAGACCTTAGCATAAGTAAAATAGTCAAAAAATGATGACTATAATTTCGTAAATTCAAAATTCAAGGCCTGACCCCATATGCGTAGCTTGTTTGAAGTACTCACAAGGAACTCCCATATAGCTTGGAGGATGACATTGTTAACGAGTTAACCATGTAACATTTTCATGGAGTTACGACATTGTAGTACCCCGCGATTGATTAAAAACAAAATTTAATGCATAATTAATAATCACGATTGGTATAGGAAAATTATCATGAAAATATTAATTATTACGGCCCCTTTTGAAGCTGAAAATACAGGCGATATTACTTATGCACGTCAGATCGAAAGATGTTCCCTAATTTTAGGACATGAAACCGCCTACCTTCGCGCCCAAGATCTTGGATTAACAGCTGAAGTCAGCAAATCACTTGATACCTCGATTTGTGTGAGGGAGGTTCAAGATGCACTAAAAAAAATAGGAGACTCATTAAAGGGGCACATCGTAGAACACATATCCAAAGATGCTGTTCTTTTTATGCACTTTAGAGTTCCTCATACCGGATTCAGTTTCTCGGCAGAACATTTATCACAGTTAAAATCAGCAGGTTATAAAATATGTGCTCTCATTCATGAGCACTCTTCCAATAGAGAAGAGCCTGTGGATATAGAAAGAAATTATCAAACCGCTAAATTAATTCCTTTTTTTGATCAAATTATAATGTTTAATCCTACAGATAGAGATGGGTTGTTAGAGACAGCGGATACTAGGAATTTTTATCATTGCACAACTCAGCAGGCCTCATTAGCCACAAATGTTTGGACTCTATTTCATGTAGATAATAAGTATCCCTTACGTGTCTCATTGAAAGACCGAGTGTCTCTTATACCTGTTCCCATATTAAGTGCAGCAAAATATGAGGTTGGTCCTGCTGATAGGCCACCTCATGTTTTGATGTTTGGAACTATTAGACGCAATAAAGGAAATACCAGCACACTAAATTTAGCTCAACTGTTAGTTGCAAGAAATATTCCCGATATGCAAATTAAAATTGTAGGTAGAGTATTTGCTGATATGAATGGTTTTAGTGCGTTTCAACAATATATATCGCAAACCTATCCAGAATCATTGGGATTTGTTGCTAACTTTAAGCCTCTTAGGCTTCTGCTAAAGGAAAGAAAGCATTTAGTAGGGCAAGGACAATCATTAGATGACTATGAAACACAGTTTAACTCCTTATGTAAAGAAATAGTTCGAGCGCTAGAATCACAGGTCACTGACGTTAGACATAAAGCCTTACCTATAGAGCTCCATGTGGATGTTAATGATGATGAATTTAAAACCTTATGTCATCAATCCCGTTATGGTATCAAATTTGACAAAAAAGGATTTTGCAATAATGCCTCAAGTATTATTAATATGATGGGCTTGGGATTGATTGTGATTTCAAACCGGACCTACATGACGGATCAAACTACTTTTGGCAACCATAGTGAGTTACCTTTAGTTTTATTAGATCAAGCTGAGCCTGAGGCGGAGTTACTTTTTCAAATTATCTCTCAACTAAACCAGGATGCGACCATGAGAGAACAGATTCTGAGGAATTTGGAGAGGGTAATGACCACTTTTTTTGATCCCATGCACGTTACTGGTCAAGTTACTGAAGTGCTTGAAAAGACACTTGCTAGAGAGGCTCTTAATAGGAACGTGGATACTGTTGGTGTTGTCTCAAATCCTGCCCCCTCAACCTAATATGTAGGACACCCACCCTAACAAGGTCCAACCTACCGCAGATTGATCAAATTTTAATGCGAGCCGTGATGTTACACCGAGAATTGGTTGATATTACCTTCACAAATTGATACTGTTGTCAGAATAATTTATGGGATTCATATATTATAAAAAAATAATAAAACAAACGGTTAGAAGAATTTTTCCGGGGGATTATGAAGATTAATCTCTACACTTTGTTACTAGGATGTTTTCTGATGAATACGCACATCGCCTCAGCAAGTAACATGGTAAAAAATCCACATGACAATGCCTATGATTATTCATTCCGTACGTTGATTGGAGATCAGCCATTGCCCCTTGCTTCATTTAAAGGAAAGGTATTGCTCGTCGTGAATACCGCATCAAAATGTGGTTTTACACCACAATATGCAAGCTTAGAGAAACTCTATCAACAAAATAAAGATCGAGGCTTGGTCATACTTGGAGTGCCTTCCAATGATTTTGGTGGTCAAGAGCCTGGGACCGAAAAAGAAATTGCCCATTTTTGCCAGATTCATTATGGTGTCTCTTTTCCAATGACCTCAAAAGAAATTGTTTCAGGAAAGAATGCACACCCATTTTTCCTTTGGGCTAGGAAAAAATTAGGGTTTGGTAGCGCTCCAAAATGGAATTTTCATAAATATCTTATCAATTGCCGCGGCGAGTTAATTACTTATTTTTACTCAACCACGTCACCTGATTCACCTAGATTCTTGAAGGCGATCACTCGCGCATTGGATGATTGTGATGGACCTTCTCAATAAACATGTGGTTGGCTGGGTTAATGATAGATCTTATGTTGGACCGATGAGCCTGATTTTGGGTCAGTAAAAGGGGATAGAAGGCAAGTCTATTGATCATGGTATTTTATAATACTGTTTCTGTTGGTATGTTTATTGGGTTCAAAGGGGATTAAAAATTGAGATCACATTATTAGATTAATTTTCAGTCACTCGTGATATTGCCCTGACTCAAATTGGATGGGCCATAATAACAAATCAGGGGAAGATCAATCCAGTTTTTATTTTTCAGGGTCTTTCGGTTTATCTTTGTGTTCTGCCCGAACAGTCGTTTTATCTTTGTTTCTCAAAAGTTTATCATCAGGGTGAACTGTATCATGGCGATCGTTACGACGTGCATCTTGTGATTCATTTTCAAACTTTTTATCATAATGACTCATGGTAATTACTCCAAGTAAAATTAAATTAATCTTGTAAGTTAACCTTCTTTCTACCCTTATGAAGAAATACTGATAATTATCACTCTATACAATACCTAGCCCGGTATCGTTTGCTGGAAAAGTATCCTTCAATGCCTAATCCATACCCAAAATGCTTGGGAATGCGTGTGGGTTTTGGCTTCAAAAATTACTTATATTACCTAAGGGGCTTATTATCCTGGGCATAGTTAAGTATAGTCAATCATTAGAAAGAATGTGGTATTTTTGCATATTTTTACTACAATCTAACGGCTTATTTTGATCGGATTGTGATGCATTGAGAAACAAATAACGACTCCACTCTAAACTAGCCTGTTGTAATCTTAATTTATCCTCTTTATTAGGAAATACTCCTAACGGAGCGCGCCCCGCCCAACCCAACCCAAAAACTTTGCCAACAAGGATTTTCAAATAAAGGGCTTTCGTAAACCTTCACGGCACAAGGACGCGCCGTGAGAGCGTCAGGATGATTTTATGCGTGTTTACGAAAGCCTTTTATTCGATAAGCCTTGGTGCCACTAATATAATCAGGTGGAAATTCCTGATATAAATAAAATGGCTACTAATCGCGGCTTTTTTTTGAGGGTGTTAAAAGATTATTCTCTTCAGTAACAACTTTTGATTGTTGAGCCTGCTTTTGAATGTCATTTATATCGCGGCTTAGCTCCCCCTCAGCTTCAGTGACTAAGGTTTTTGATTCTTCATCTATAGATAGAGGCTTATTGATAGGTGCATGTTTGGATTTTTTTTCTGGAAGATAAGCTTCATTTGCAATATTTATTTTTATTTCAGCCCCTGGAATCTGAATTTCTGCATCTTGAAATGCTCTCTTCAGCAAGCGAATTGCTGAAGATTTAACTTTTTGCCAATTATATTGGCTTCCATCCAGCCAAAAATAAATGCATAAAACAACATTACCAGATCTTAATCCGTTGACTAGCACTAAAGGTTCAGGAGCTTGTAAAATGGCAGGATGACTTTTAAGGGCATTTAAA
The DNA here is from genome assembly GCA_030696465.1 of Legionellaceae bacterium. Taxonomy (GTDB): domain Bacteria; phylum Pseudomonadota; class Gammaproteobacteria; order Legionellales; family Legionellaceae; genus JAUYSE01. The sequence continues at coordinate 6,624 of JAUYSE010000149.1, read as the reverse complement.
GCGATTTCTTGAGCTACAGAAATAGACGCTGCGCTGGAAATTTCAATTAAAAATGTTTCTCTGCAATTTGGGTTACTTGTAAAATTATAAATATTACTTTGGTATACAATGGAATTAGGAATTTGGACCTCATTGCCGTCTTGAGTCATCAGTAAGGTTGCTCTAATGGTTAATCCTTGAACATACCCAGTGACTCCAGCCACCTCAATTAAATCATCATTTTTAAAAGGATTTTGAACGCTCAATAAAATACTTGCTAATAGATTTTCAGCAATATTTTTAAACGCGATACCTAAGATAATACCTAATACACCAGTTCCTCCCAAAATAGTAAACGCAATAGTGGTTAGTCCTAATAGCTTCAAAATGAAATAAATACCAATAAGAAAGCATAAGAAAGCTACCCCACGAGATATTACATGTGATAGAAGGGGATGAAGTTCTCGAGAATTTAAATATTTACGACTTGCAGTTGTTGCTATTAAAGCGATAATCCAGAAAATTATTAGAATTAAACAAGATAAAATAATTATGGGTATACTTCTTAGAAAGCGTTGCCACGTCTCTTGGAGTCCAGTATTTACTATAGTATTTAGATCCCAAAATGATGAAGTAGCGATCTCTATTTGATTAACAACAGCCACAACGTCCTGGGTGTGTTTTGCTAAGGATTCCGCCCATTTTTTATGTTCTTGCGTTTTAGTGTTACCCTTTAAAAACACAACACCATTTTTTACTTCTACCTTTGAATTTTCATACCAAGTAGTCGCATCAAGTATCTTTTCAATTCGATCGCTTATTTCTGTATCTCGAGCGAGGGGTTTTACACCTACTTTATTAGAAACATCCGTTATTGAGGTGGGAGAAAGAGATTTGGATGCATTTGATTTTATATTTTCTCCCAAAGCAGAGGTAATGAAACTCACCCCCAAAAAAATAATTAAAATAGGTATTAATTTATTTTTTCTAATCTGTGATTTTTTTAGTCGCATGAGAGGTAATATCCTTATATCGGGAGGCGCTTTATGGTCCGTGCTTCCAGTTACCATTTTGCTAACGCGCTGTAAGTTTACTCCATCAACTATAACAAGTAATGGCCTCCAGAGATATCATTCATAACTCCAAGGGAATCCTATTGGGTTACATTATAGAAACGCATGGGCTACCATTAAGAAAAGAGAAGGAAGTCAGTGCAAAGGTCATTGAAGCAACCATAAATCAGAGTGGTAGTTGGTGTGTTATCTCCCATAACAGGACTGTTGTTAAGTCCAATTATTGCGGCGACCACTATGTCACTCAGCTCTACTTCAGTAATTGCGAATACATAGAGACTTCAATGGAAAAAGTTATAACCTATTATAAATTAAAGATGAAGTTGATAATCACAAGGATGACTTTACGATGGCATTACGATTAATTGAAACAATTTTACAGAAAAAAAATGCAGAAAATGTGCACAAACTTCTCGCCGCGCATCCGATACTTGAACATCGGGAACTTCAATTATTAAATGGTGAAGTGTTGGTACGAATATTGCTGGACGCGGAGCACAATGAGGCGGTGTTGGATTTATTAGAGGAGCATTACGCTAAAATAGAGGGGTATCGGGTGGTGATTCTACCTGTTGAAGCAACATTGCCACGTGCTGAGGAGTTACCGGTTGATAATACGCGTGGGCAAAAGACTCCAGAAAGAATTGCTCGAGAGGAACTGTATGAGGACATAAAGAAGGAGGCGCAATGTTCGTGGTTTTATATGGCAATGGTTACTTTATCCACAATTGTTGCGGCGGTTGGCCTACAAAACAACAGTGTAGCAATTATCATTGGGGCGATGGTTATTGCGCCAATGCTGGGCCCGAGTATTGCATTGGCGCTTGGTACGACGTTGGGTGACCTTACGCTCTTGCGTCGCGCAATCTTGACAGGATTGGCCGGAATTGGGATGGTGATAGTTTTGTCGACTATCTTGGGTACACAGATGCATATAGATCCAGCAATGCCAGAGATTGCATCACGTACGCGCTTAGCTTGGGGTGACATTATTGTTGCATTGGCATCAGGTTGCGCGGGTGCACTAGCTTTTACCTCCGGGGTATCGGCGACATTGATTGGTGTCATGGTGGCGGTGGCGCTTCTGCCACCATTGGTGGTTTGTGGATTACTTCTAGGTAGTGGGTATTGGTCGTTAGCTACGGCAGCATCGTCTTTATTTTTGATGAACTTAATTTGTGTCAACATTGCAGGTGTGCTTATTTTTCTTGTGCAGGGGATTCATCCTCTGAATTGGTGGGAGAAAGATCGGGCCAAAAAGGCGACACGTATTGCTAGTGGTTTATGGGTGGGGATGTTGGCAATATTGATTCTGGTGGTGTTACTATTCAGAAAGATCTGACAGACACTATAAATTAATACTATTGTCAGAATGATTTATGAGGCTCATATCTTATAAAAAAACAATAAAACAAACAGTTAGGAGGATTTTTTAGGTGGATTATGAAGATTGGTCTCTACACTTTGTTATTAGGATTTTTTCTGATGAATACGCACATCGCCTCAGCGAGTAACATGGTAAAAAATCCACATGACAATGCCTATGATTATTCATTCCATACGTTGATTGGAGATCAGTCATTCGCGCATTGGATGATTGTGATGGACTTTCCCAATAGACTGGAAAACACCTAAAAATAAGGATATTTTGTATGAAACGGTTTAAGCTATTAAAGATAAGAGAGAAACCTCTTGTTGGCTATAGATATTGCTTACTAATCTTAATGCTTTTTTCTGGACTTGCGCTGTCCTCTCCGAAGCAGGTTATTATTGTACGTCATGGAGATAAACTAGAGCAGAAGATTCCCGGCCCATTTTTATCGGCAAAAGGGCAATTACGCGCGATGGCGTTGGCAAATTACTACCTTGAAACCTTTGGGGCACCCGATGCAATAATCGCGGCAAATTTGGTGGAAAAGAACTCTGAGGTCGTCTCGATAAGGCCAGTATTGACGATGGTTCCGTTGGTAAACATCCTTACTCAAAAATCTCAAAAAGTTTATCCCTTACTCGCTCCATATACCCATGATAATTATAAGGAGCTTGCACATGATTTATTAATGAAAGCAGAGTACGACAAGAAAAATATACTGGTTTGCTGGGAGCATCATCGTATTCGGTATCTTGCTCAAGCGCTTGGAGTCAAAGAATCTATTGAGGTATGGCCTAATTCTGATTTTGACACGGTGTATATTCTCACCTTTAATCATGAAGGAAAAGTGACATCATTTGTCAAAAAACATAATCAATATCCCGTGAATTTTGATGGGACTTGGTTTGATATTTTGAAAAAAGCGGGGGTTAAATAAGACTTAATCGTTTTCAGTGATAGTTGTTTCACAGTATTAGGTGCAACGGGGGCGTCATTAAAAAATCGATCTTGTAACAAAGAACCTGAAAACATCAGGTCTGTTCGATCTTAATTTTTTATTCAAGTATAAATTATGCGCTTTCAATTGCACCCGCGTTAAGATGAATACTAGACACACACGTTATCTTGTCTTATTATAAGCGCAAATTGTAAATATAAATATCATTATTTGTGAGAAAAGTATGCCTATTAGAGTAGATGAGCCTGATTTTGTACCAGTAACGCAAGCGGAGAGAGACGCTTTCAATCGGTATTTATGGCTTAAAGCATTTTTGTTGAATGTTAAGCAAGGAGCGATCCCTTCAGGTATTTTTGGTGCTGCTTTGGGTGGGTTTATCGGTATGGTTGGTAATGTCTTGACAGGTGCTTATATATGGGCAAAGGAAGAGCCTGAAGACACCGCTATAAAGTTTGCATCAGTGGGATATGCTATAACTGCTGTTCCTGGGAAATTGATTGGTGCTGTTACGTCACCGATAAGAAGGTTTTCTATGTTCCCGCGAGAGTTGCGTTATAGTCATAAGCAGGTCGATGCGTTTGTTTCTTGTTTGAAACAGGCTGTGAAGGATTGCTCGACTGATCAGAAAAAATTAAGCGATGCGCAGTTTTCTGCCACATTCGAGCCGATTGTGAAGGATATTTTATCCTCTTATTCCGCGCGGCCTATTCTCGGCTCTAGTGCCAGTAGTGATGTTTTAATATATCATCTAAACGGAACAACAAAGTTTGTCTCAGTGAGAGACAGAGATGATTTTGTGATGGGACATGAGGTTTGCTCCTACGGCAGCGCAGCCCCAAATGTTGTTTCTCGAGTAAAACATATTGCTGATTATTTATCAGCCACTGAAGTTCTTGGCTCAGATGCAACACGGTATCGTAAAAATCAAGGTAAAAAATTGTTTAACGTAGTGATGGATGTGCTCAAAAAGCATGAAGAAGCATTGTGCGCTTTGGCACAGAACGCAGCCGAGCCCTCTTCGAGCGTTATAAGTGCCAGCTGTTAGAAAGTAGTAGTCTGACGCGCTACAGAGCATGATGTCCATCATGCTCAAGCAGAGGTTGATACTTCCAATTAGCCTTAAGTTTTTCTTGATAGCCAGAAGCCTACGTCCTGCGGCTTGTCCGCAGGATCCAGGGATACGAAGAGCATATGTTTCCGAATAGCTGGATACGGCGGACAAGCCGCGGTACGTAGGAGCTTTTTAAGCAGTACGTAGAGGCTTTTAAGTGATATTTTCATGGAGTTACAACATTAATGACTCCTTTTTTGCAAAAGCGCTTTCGATGCACTATATATTAGTAATCAATATAAATGTGAGGTCGAAAAATGAAAGTATTAAATACGGTAAAAAAATACTTAGTTTTTGGCGTAGGATGTGTAGCGCTCATTAATGTAGGATTAGCTGCCACTACACTATCAAAATGTAATGAAGCTGGGCTTTCGGAAAAGCAACAATCTCAAATAAAATTATTTGTTCAACAGGCGAGAGCGCTTGTCCTGACCAAAGGCATTCAGAATGCCAGTAAAGAATTAATGTCACCAAAGTTTATTCATGATGACCTCTATATTTTTGTAATAGATCATAATCAGTACTCCTTAGCAAATGGAGGTAGAGCTGATTTTGTCGGTAAAAATCTCAAGTCTATTAAAGATGCTCGTGAAAGTGCACAGAAAATAATAGATTCCGCCAAGCAAGGAGGTGGGTGGGTGAATTATATTTGGAAGAGCCCTAAAACACATCATCTTGAATGCAAAACGTCCTGGGTTTCCCCCTTACTGAAAGATCCTAAAAGCGAACTCACTTATACCATTGGTGCGGGAATAGAGCATTAATCGTGCTACTGAGTGTATTCGTATAAGGAGTTTTTGATGCAAAAATTTAGCACTCAACAGCTTAGTACTTATGGGGCCGAATATCACAAAAAAGGATATATTGTCGTAAGGGATTTTTTTAACGCAGAGGATATGGCTCATTTAACGCAGTGGACCAGCGAGGTAGAAAATTGGCCAATTGTTGGTGAAAAATGGTTTAAATATTATGAGTTGTTAGACAACCAAGAAAAAGTGCTGTCGCGCGTAGAAAATTTCGTGGAATATCATCAAGGCTTTAAACAACTAGTCAGTGATAAAAAACTTTTACATTTATTAACGAGCCTGATGGGAGAGTCCGTTATTTTTTTTAAAGAAAAGTTAAACCTGAAGGCGCCTGGCGCTAAAGGTTATACGGCACATCAAGATGCTCCGGCATTTTTTGATATTGATTACGATGCTATTTCTATCTTTATTGCGATCGATCCGGCAACTATAGAAAATGGCTGCGTTTCTTTTGTAAAAAATGGTGAGCAATTTAAAGAAAAATTATTACCGCAAAATACGCATAATCATGCGCTGTCTAAAGAAGTAGTGGATACATTACATTGGGAGCCCATTGAATGTAGTCCTGGTGATGTCATTATTTTTAGCGCTTATGCACCTCATTATTCCACCCCCAATAATACGTCTGATTCGCGCAGAGCTGTATTTTTAACGTTTGGTAAAACTAGAAATTCTATAAGCAAAACAAAAGTATATTATGATAAAAAAAGAAAAATTTTTCCTCAAGATTCTGAAAGGTGTCCTGATGTTGATTATACGTCGGCAGCGTCTATCTACAGTTTTTCAAGCCCAGTTATTGTGAATGTAAGTAGTACGAAGAAATGAACCATGGGCAGGAATTCCCGTCTTATAATGATAGTTTTACCAAAGATTCTCGAATAAAGGCTGTTGTAAACACGCATAAAGTTATCAACTATGTCTCTAATATCTTTTAATTACCTTTTTGTTTTGTACAAAGATCAAAAAATACGTCATCAACTATGCCTTCAAGATTTTTTAATTACCTTTCTATGTGGCACTTTGATTAAAAAACACGTCATCCAGAGCCAGTTTGAATGATGTTAAATTCTCTGAAAATTCCGCGATGGATCTCCTTGCCGCTGGGATCGATCTGTCTGTAGGAGATTTATCGCAGAATTTCCAGTCGCTCGTTTTTACTCCTATTGTTTCTTATTTTTCAAGATGTCACGAATTTCCGTAAGCAATTCCACGTCTGCAGGTATAGGCGGCTTCTCTGGTATGGGTGGTGGAGAAAGTACTTTCATCAGTGCGGTGAACGGTTTAACGATAAGATAATAAACCACTAATGCTTTAATAAAAAATGA
>JAUYSE010000120.1 GCA_030696465.1 Legionellaceae bacterium | reverse complement strand
GCCATGCCCTCACGGTCGCGGCTCGGATAGATTTCGCATGAGCTGATTTAATTTAAATCAACTTGACTTAAATTGGATTGACTAAATCTCGATATGTTGCTATGATGCCCAAGTTGTTTTTTATAAAACCTAAGAGGTTCTTATGCCCTTATCTTGGTCTGAAATACATAAGCAATTAGAGCCTATTTTTTCGGGTTATGCAGAGTTATCTGAAAGCGACCAAGCTTGGTTTCAAGGCACTGCTTTGGCAAAAAAAATACAAGATATTTTAAATGATACTTTGGATAATAGTGATTCGGATGAGAGTGATTCGGATGAATATACGCCACAAAACGTTGGATTATGGGCATGGCTATCCACATCAATAAAGAATGTTTTCGATAAATATTATGAATCCACCTTATTTCAAGCAAAGAAAAAGCGTATTCAACAATGTACTACACAGTTTCCGCAAGATACGACTTTATTAGATCAGAAAATTTGGATGGCATTGACGGAAAAAAAGTACGCACAACTACTCGAATGTAATGAGACAGCTTGTAATACATCATTAGAGAAAATTTCTGCAGAACACCAAAAATTTTTTAAAAAATCTTTAGCTGAGCATAGTAAAATGGTGCAAAAAACCGAAAAAGAGTGGAAAGAAAAAGCAGTACAGTTAGAACTACATGCAAAAATATTAGCACTGCTTGCGACGCAAGAAAATCAAATAAAGCAATTATCAATCATGATGCAGACTCTTTATGACAAAGTGCTGCGAGAGAAATTAATACAATATCACGCGCAACAATTGCAGGCACATGCGCAATTAATCCAACTGGTTCTCAACGCAGAGATTCATGAGAAGAATGATATTGTGCACTTGGAGCAGTGGTCTATCCAATATGAGCAAAACTTTAAAAAATTATTGAAAGAAAGTTTTAACTTGCCTGATATGCCAACAAGCTATGAAAGCTCTACTAAAAAGATGTTTTCTTGGATCTCTCAAAGTCAGCCGGTCAAGGCGACGGTTGATTTTATGAATGAACTGGCAGATGTACATGCTTTTATTCAATATACCGGATTTGCAACGCAAAATGAAACGAGTTATATGGCGATGTTAGATGTTATTAATTATCAGAAACATAAGCAGACTATTTTAGAGGCAAGAGGGATTATTGCAAGTTTATTACGACTTTTTTCTCCTCTATACGAAGAGTATCAGGAAATTGCTAAATTTGAAAACAATGGATATAAAAGGGCGCTGAGAGCGATGCTTCCCATTTGTATTATTGCCTTGTTTGTCGTGGGGGTTTTAACGCCCTTGGCAATTTTTGGAGCTCCAGAGATTGCTTTATTGTTTCTACTGATTCCTACTATATTTTTAGGTGGTATGCTCGCGAATCAATATATAAGGTTTAAAAATTTTTTACATCAGAAGTTACGCACTTGGTATTATGGGGGTGAGTATCAAATTCCAGAATTTCAGATGAATCCGCGTCTGCAGGCACTTTTTCCAATGAAGGCTAAGAATCCTCAACCAGCGAGTGATGACCTTGAGCCAACAGCGGCCTTCAGCCTGATATCAATTATTCGAAGGGCCTTTCAATGGTGGATGCCAAAAATCTTTTCAGTGCAGAACAGTGATCCAGAGCCGGGAGCAGATGCTTTATTTGTGCAGGCACTGTATATTCAAGCCTTGAAACATCGAAAAGCGCAACGATTACAGTATACAAAAATGCCTTTTTTGACTGATAGTCAGCTGAAGGCCCAACAAGACAATGACGCACAGATCAAACAACTACTCTCTGAATGGTATAATATTCACAATAACCCGCTCTGTTCTCAAGAAGAGGTATACAATATAGTCCTTCAACGTGTGGCGTTGCAGTATAAAGAAAATAACGAAATATTAAATAAAGTTTTTCATCAGGATATTACGAATTTTTATCAAGATACAACAAAAAAAGTGCAAGAAATTTTAGGTGGCACTAACGCTATACCAACGGTTACTAACAAGTCTGATGATCAAAAACCTGAGGAAAAAGCAACGACGTTTGGTCCAACGAAAGAAAATTTTGCAACATTTTGGGTACGCCAGGCAAGTGTACAGAAGTTGCATGAAATTCATACGAAATTAGGTTCTGATTTAGAAAATATAAAGAAAATGAGTACGGAGGAGAAACAAGCAAAGGCAGGTTTAGCCGCAGGAGGCTAAGAAACGTGTACAAAGGTTCTGTGTCATCTGGAGTATTGTGATGTTCATCAAGCCACAAACGTGAGAAGTTGTAGCTTGATGAAAAGCGACATGCTTACAATTTTTCTTTAATACGAGCAGCACGACCGGTTAATGCACGTAAATAATACAATTTAGCGCGACGGACGTCTCCACGACGTTTCACTGCAATACTTTCAACGACAGGACTATAGGTCTGGAATACGCGCTCAACACCAACATTGTGTGATATTTTTCGAACGGTAAAGGCAGAATGAACGCCGCGGTTACGTTTTGCAATAACAACGCCTTCAAAAGACTGTAAACGCTCACGAGTACCTTCTTTAACGCGTACTTGTACTATCACGGTATCGCCGGGACGAAAATCAGGGATAGTTTTCCCTTCCATCATTTCCGCGTTGAGTTGTTCAATAATGTTACTCATGTTTCACTCCGTATTGTGTTGTCTTTCTGGAAAAACGGCATAAAATTATTTTTTTAAGACGTCTAACCATTTTTGTTCTTCTTGGGTTAAAGAAACGTTTTCTAATAAATCTGGTCGTTTCTGCCAAGTTCGTAACAGGGCTTGCTGTCTCCTCCAAGTGTCTATCATAGCATGATTTCCTTGAAGCAGCACCTCAGGCACTGGTTTATCATCTATTAGAGCTGGCCGAGTATAGTGGGGCCAATCTAATAATCCATTCATGAAAGAATCTTGTTCTGCCGAAGCATCACTATGCAGACTCCCGGGTAACAAACGCACAATGGCATCAATGAATACCATGGCGGCGAGCTCCCCTCCACTGATGACGAAGTCTCCAAGAGACCATTCTTCATCAACGTGTGTTTCAATAATACGTTCGTCAATTCCTTCATAACGGCCCGCTAGAAATATTAGGGGCTGTTGATTTCTCGCCAAAGCGGAGATTTCCTGTTGTAACGGTTTGCGTCCTTGAGGGCTCATGTAGATAACTTTGCAATCGTCTGTTAAAACCGATTTTGCGTGCATCAGTGCCTGATGTACGGGCTCATATCTCATGACCATTCCAGGTCCGCCGCCATACGGGCTATCATCCACCTGCTTATGACGACCGATTCCCCAATCTCGAGGATTCCAACAACTGATTTTAGCGATTCCCTGCTCAAGAGCGCGACCGATAACCCCATAGCGCAGACCATCTATCAACTCGGGCATCAAACAAACAACACCGATGTGCAGCATGAATTAAAAATCAGCCTCCCAATGAACGGTGATTTTCCCTTGTTCTAGATCCACTTTTTGTACTACGCGATCTAAAACATAGGGGATTAAATATTTCTTTTCCCCTTGTACCACCAATACGTCATTTGCACCGGTAGACATTAAATCTATCACT
>JAUYSE010000083.1 GCA_030696465.1 Legionellaceae bacterium | reverse complement strand
GGCGGGATGGTTACCACCAATGATGGTGATCTGGCCGCAAAACTTCGATTATATCGAGGTCAAGGCATGGATCTCAAACGCCGCTACTGGTTCCCTGTGATTGGTTACAATTATCGAATGACAAACATACAAGCGGCTATTGGTTTAGCGCAAATGGAGCGCATTGAAGAGGCTATAGCGGCACGCGAAACCCTCTTTGCTTGGTACAACGAAGCCTTAGCACATTTACAAGACCATATTACACTGCCTACACAAGCAGAGTGGGCAAAACCCGTCGGCTGGATGTACACTGTTTTTTTACGGCACGAGAATGAAGCTACACGCAATGTTGTTATGCAACAATTAGACGATAGTGGTATTGAAACACGCCCAGTTTTTTATCCCATGCACGTACTCCCCCCTTATGCAGAAGACACTCTTTACCCTATTGCCGATGAATGGGCGCCACGCGGCATCAACTTACCCACACACGAACATTTAACCCCTGTTGATGTACAAAGAGTCGCTGATACTCTACACCGTATTTTGGTACCATCATGAAAATTGCATTATGCTCCTCCTTTGTACCCTTTATTTCTGGAGGCTATAGAAATATTGTCGAGTGGCTGCAAATGATGCTTGAAGAACAAGGGCACCAAGTTGAAAAAATTTATTTACCTCAAGTAGACGCCCCAAGTACTTTATTTCAACAAATGATGGCTTACCGCTGGGTCAACGTAGACTCCGCCGATCGCATTATCTGTTTTCGACCCCAGGCACATTTAATTCCACACCCCCATAAAATACTGTGGTTTATCCATCATCTTCGGCTTTTTTATGATTTATGGGATAGCCCCTATCGCGGATTCCCGGACGACGCCCAGCATCGAGGTATTCGAGATGCCTTACATACGGTGGATAATGCGGCCCTTAGAGAAGCGAAAACTATTTTCACTAACTCGAAAGAGGTCTCTCATCGCTTAAAAACATATAATCATATTGATAGTGAAGTGTTATATCCTCCAGTTTTCCAACCCGAACGGTTTTTCACAGCAAGACACAATAACAGTATCGTGTATATTTGTCGGCTCGAACATCATAAACGACAACACTTATTGATAGACGCGATGCAATACACTCGAACACCAGTGCATTTACACTTGTCTGGCGTAGACTCTGACGGTTACGCAGATACTTTAATCCAAAAAATAACGGAACTGAATCTTTCTGAGCAAGTGACGATAGAAAATCGTTGGATTAGTGAGGAAGAAAAAGTACAACAATTTGCACATTGCTTAGCCGCCGCTTATTTGCCCGTGAATGAAGATTCTTATGGATACCCAAGTATAGAGGCCAGTCATGCTGGCAAAGCCATCTTAACCACTGCCGACTCAGGGGGGGTACTTGAACTAGTGCAAGATGGGATAAATGGTTACATTACCGAACCTTCCCCACAAGCATTAGCAGAGGCGATGGATAAGCTCTATATAGATCGTGTAACAACAAAAAAAATGGGCGAAAATGCACGTCAACGACTGTCCGAACTTAATATTTCCTGGTCTCACGTACTGCAAAGGATTTTAGCATGAAAGTCCTGGTAGTAAATAATATGGCCCCTTTTATCTGGGGAGGAGCCGAAGAACTAGCCGTTCATTTGCAAAAAAATCTTATTATTGCAGGTCACCAAGCTGAAATATTACGTATTCCCTTTCAATGGGAACCTGCAATGAATATTCCTTCCCAAATGTTGATGGCTCGCGCATTTGAGCTCTGGAACGTTGACCAAGTGATCGCATTAAAGTTTCCCGCCTATTTAATCAAACATCCTAAAAAAACGCTTTGGATTCTACATCAATACCGTCAAGCCTATGATTTATTTGACAGCGGAGACAGTAATATACCTGCAAATCAAGAAGGTAATAATTTACGCGATCTCATTAAAACCGCAGACAATGAATGTTTTTCGGAAAGTCGTCGACTATTTACTAACTCTGAAATTACCCAGCAACGCATGCAACAATATAACGGTTTTAATGCGGAAGTTTTACTTCCTCCTGTGAACGATCCAGAACGATTTTTTCACGCAGAAAAAGGCGACTATATTTTCGCCGGCGGACGCATCAACGACATGAAACGTCAATATCTTTTAGTAGAGGCATTAGCCCATGCAGACGCACGCGTAAAATTGATCATTGCCGGCCCACCAGACAGCCCTGCCGATGCCCTAAAATTAAAAAAAATAGTATGTAAATTCGGATTGGAGCATCGAGTAAAGCTGGATCTACGTTTCCTTCCTCGCGACACTTATGCAGAATATATCAATAAAGCTGCGGCCGTCGCTTATTTACCCTTTAATGAGGACTCACTGGGATATGTCACCATGGAGGCCGCTACTGCCTCCAAAGCGCTTATCACGACAACCGATAGCGGAGGCGTATTAAAGCTCGTACAACATAAAAAAACAGGATGGGTCGCGAAGCCCCATCTTAAGCATCTGGCTGATGTTATGAGTCAAGTATTGCAAAAAAAAACGAAACAATATGGTGAAGCAGCCAAAGACGCATTAGATAGGCTTAAAATTAATTGGCCTCAAACAGTGGAGACCCTACTCCAATGAATATAGTCTTGTTTACGCCCACCGTTAAAAAATCCGCTATTGCGCGCATGGCACATTTAATAAGCCATGAACTGTTCGCCCAAGGACATGCCATCACGATCATTCAAACAGAAGCCAAGCATTTATTCGGTACCGACACCTTTAATTTCGGCACCCCCATCATTCATTGGACGAACACAGATCAAGTTACTGAAGCAGTTGCTCTCGCCGATGCCTGTATTTATCAAATTGGCAATTGCTACGAATTTCATCAAGGAGGGTTGCATTGGCTCCCCCAATATCCCGGGATTGTCTGTTTACATGATTTTTTTCTAGGGGGCATTTTTCTAGAATGGGCAAAATCTGATTACACCCAAGCAAAACTCATCTTACATCAATGGTATGAGCCTATTATTGCTAATCAGTTCTTTACCTTGACTTGCCCTGAACCTTTTACTGAAAAAACAAGAAACACGGCTCCCATGATAGAATGGATTGCCTCCATGGCACTGGGCGTTATCACGCATAGTAACTGGGGCTGTGACCGAATTATGCGTGCCTGCCCTGGGCCCATCCGCACTGTCCCTTTGCCATATAATGCCCCTGGCATAGCACTAACCCTACAAAAAAAAGCATCCACTTTTCAAAATAAATTTCAGATACTGACGATAGGGCATGTCAATACCAATAAGCGTATTGACAGTGTTATCCAAGCAATAGGGGAAAACGCCGATCTTCGTCAACATACTATTTATAGACTAGTAGGGGAAATTAAGCCAGCAATAGCCAATAAACTGTCTACCCTAGCCCAAAAATATAATGTGAATCTTATCATCTCTGGAGAAGTCGAAGATACCGTTTTAGCACAAGCGATTACCGATAGTGACGTGATCTGTTGTTTGCGTTGGCCAAGCCTTAAGGCTGCCTCCGCATCCGCCATTGAAGCCATGCTGTATGGCGCCGCCATTATCGTTACCAATACTGGATTTTATAAAGAGATACCTAATACTTGTGCCCTCAAAATAAATCCGGACAATGAAATCGCTGATCTCTCAGCGGCCTTAGACCTTCTCTTTAAAAACCCAGCGCAACGAAAAGCCATGGGGATACAAGCGCAACAATGGGCCGAAAAAACATTTACCTCCCAAAACTATGTGGAAAATATTATTGACCTCATTGAAATTACGATGAAAACTCAAGTGTCTCTAAACGCGATACACTATTTTTGTAATATTATGCATCAATGGTCGACAACCTCAGATTTTCTAAATCAAGAAAATATTATCCACCCATTGAACCTATTTAACCTCAAGAATACTTAAGGAATTTTTTACAATGCGCGAAAAAAGTAAGATGCTGACTAGAGAATATCTTGAAAAGAACATCCCTATTATTCTTCTTGCAACCATGCTTTTTTTCTTAATCTTTCTGATATTTCGCAGCAGTGGAATAGACCTAGTGGTGCTTGCTGACGAATATTTGTATAGTAAATTTGCAAGACTGCTACCATTATCAGCATCCACTATTCCCGAGTATATTTACTTCTCAATATACCATGTGACCAATTATTGTGGTCGCGATTTTTTAACGTGTACAAAAGTATTGAATTCCCTATTTTTTGTGAGCGCCATCCCCTTTATTTTTTTAATTTCCCGATCCATTATGGGTCCCTTCGCTGCTTGTCTAGTTGCACTTCTCGCTATTGCTAGTCCTATCAATTCCTATACCGCTTATTTCATGCCAGAAAGCTTGTATTTTTTAGTGTTTTGGATTTTTTCATGGTATATCCTCTCTTTAAACGCAAGTTCAAATACTTATAGATGGTGCCTTGCTGGTGCTATTCTAGGGACACTATCTTTCGTAAAACCTCATGCAGTTTTCTTGCTTCCCTCTATTGCCTTATATATTTTATATGTTTTTAAGAATACAGCGCAGTCCAATCAAAAAGCACTCTTAAGTTTTGCTTATTTCTTCATATCCGCTATATTGGTTAAGTTTTTTGGAGGATACCTATTTGCGGGTAAATCTGGTCTCACTGTTTTAGGTGGCTTTTACACCTCATTCATCACAAACCCTCTTTCAATAAGCGCTTTTATGCGCTTAACTCTCCAATTTTTCACTATACATTTTACAACACTCTCTTTTCTATATAGCCTTCCATTTGCCACTGCGTTATGTGTCACTCTTGAACAAATATCCTCTAAAAAACATTATGACCCCTCTCCCTTCCATAAAGTCTGTATTTTTTCAATTTTTGTATTATTGAATTTACTACTAGTTACTTCTCTATTTAGTGCTGAACTACAAGAATATAATCGTTTACACATGCGTTATTACAATTTTGCATTACCATTTTTTTATATCATCGCCATAAAACTTGCGTATGATAAAGAGATCAGTCCTGAGAAACTTTCAAGATATATTATCGGGATCCCCATTGGGATCGCTATTTTTTATGCGACATATTCACATTTGACCCCCTATATCTCCCATTTTGTAGACAATCCGGAAATTTGTGGCCTCATAAAATCAAAAGCGAGATGCTACAGTTATGGCATACTTTCTCTTTTTGCACTTTTTCTTTGGTTACAGAAAAAATCTTTCGGGAGCACCTTATTTGCTTATGGACTCCTGCCTTTTGCGGTACTTGCTTCTTCTTTCAATGTCTCGTCACAATTACATCAGTCTTCTCCTAATCCTTATGATAGAGCGGGCATACTCACAAAACAGTATCTACCTACGAGCGCCTTAAAAAACACCGTTGTTATTGGCTTCGAACCTGTAGGCTTATATAGAACACTCTTTTATTTAGACACTCCTAGCGCCTCTTTCAAAGTAGCCCCTCGAGGAAGTACTTATGATCTGGCGAAACTTCCGAAAGACACACGATGGATTGTACTCATTGGAGATCTAAACGTTTCCGATAAACATCTTGCCAGTATCTCTATGGGTGGCTTCCGCATCATGCGTACAAAGAACTCTATAATCAGTAATCTCATCGAATTCAATGCCCTTCCGGAACCGCTTCTTGACTATTCTATCAAAGGACTCTCCGTCCCAGAAAAATGGGGAACTTGGTCCATAGAGAAGACCGTGAGCATCCAATTCAACCACCCTCTCCCCAACAAATTTAAAATACAACTTGTTGCTCATGCATTCGGCCCGAATATAGATAAACCTTTTTATGTGCAAGTAGGAAATGATATACACCCATTCCACTTAACGGCGGCAAATAGTACTCTATCATTCAAAATAGATAATCTAGAAAATGCAAATACCATCAACATTAACATTCCAGAACCCACTTCGCCTCAAGAACTCGGGTTAAGTAATGAAGATGACCGAAAATTAGGTATTGGTTTAGTACAGCTTAAAATACAAGCTATACAAAATACACCATCAAAAAATACTATCGAAGAGGACTCACATGAGAAAATATGATCACCATCATCCCTTTATTTCTTACGCACAAAATTATGAAGACGTCATGCTCGAGCGAGCATTACAACACATCGAAAAAGGATTTTATATTGATATTGGCGCCGCCTCACCCCATGAAGATTCAGTCACAAAAGCCTTCTATAACCTGGGTTGGAGAGGCATCAATATTGAACCTAATGCGGAATACTATGCTCAACTACAAGCGCATCGTCCGCATGACACTAATCTGGCAGTGGTCATTAATCAGCATGAAGGAGAATTTCCTATGCAATTTATCACTTACCCCACAGGAGAGCCTACCGGTTTATCTACCTTGAATGCCGATATTGCCACACAACACGTACAAAATGGCTTAAGCTTAAAGACACAAAAAGTAAATGCGGTCACACTGGAGTTCATTTGGAAGCAATATGTCCCCAAAAACCAAGAGGTACATTTTCTAAAAATAGACGTTGAGGGCTCAGAAAAATCCGTACTCCAAAGTAAGGATTGGACACATGGTCGCCCTTGGATTGTACTACTCGAAGCCACTTGGCCTGACTTAAGCGCCTACCAGGATTGGGAACCTATTTTATTAAACGCCGACTATCAATTTGCCTATGCAGACGGCCTAAATCGTTTTTATATTGCAAATGAACATATTGATTTATTACCCCAATTCCAATATCCCCCTAATGTATTTGACTCCTTTATTCGCCAAGAGCAACAAAGCGCCTTAACTCGTGCTCATAAGGCAGAGGCTGAACTACATTACTTATTAACCAGTAGTTCTTGGCGCATCACCGGACGTATTTTATGGGCACGACTACAGGCACATAAACCTACTTTTTCAGGGAAATCCAAAAAACTTAAGAACTAGCAGCCATTCCCGCCCAACCCCCAAATGTTGCCAACAAGGCTTATCGAATAAAGGGCTTTCGTAAACCTTCACGGCGCAAGGACGCGCCGTGAGAGCGTCAGGATGACTTTATGCGTGTT
>JAUYSE010000116.1 GCA_030696465.1 Legionellaceae bacterium | reverse complement strand
ATTTTAAAGCATTATTATAATATTGGTATTGCGGTGGAGACTCCACAGGGTTTAGTGGTACCCGTGATTCGTGATGTGCATCAAAAGACGGTGTCACAAATTGCGCAAGAAATGTCACGCTTAAGTCAAAAAGCGCGAGACAAGGGTTTATCTCCAGCAGATATGAGTGGGGGTTGCTTTACGATTTCAAGTCTAGGTGGTATTGGCGGGACCGCCTTCACACCGATTGTAAATAGTCCTGAAGTGGCTATTTTAGGATTATCACGCACAATGTTGAAACCGGTATATGACGCTGCTACGCAGCAATGGTGTCCGCGCTTGATGTTACCGTTATCATTATCCTACGATCATCGAGTGATTGATGGTGCTGAGGGTGCACGGTTTGCCGGTTTATTAACGGCCTTACTCAGTGATTTTCGTCGAGTGATGTTATAACGATACTGCGTGCAGTCATAATATTTTTAAAGAGAGATATAAAATATGAGTACTATAAAAGTAGATGTGGTGGTTTTAGGGAGTGGCCCTGGCGGATATACCGCGGCGTTTCGTGCCGCAGATTTAGGGTTATCGGTCGCATTAGTTGAGCGATACAACAACATTGGTGGCGTGTGCTTAAATGTGGGTTGTATTCCCTCTAAAGCGTTATTACATATCGCGAAAGTCGTTGATGAGACGCATGAAATGAGTGCGCAAGGCGTACATTTTGCAAAACCCAAGATAGACAGCACTGCCGTCGTTGCTTGGAAAGATAAAGTCATCGGACGTTTAACCGGTGGTTTAAAGGCTTTAGCCAAACAACGGAAAGTGCAAATTTTTCATGGTACCGGTGCTTTTCAAAGTGCGCATTCCTTAGAAGTTAAAGGGGAAACAGAAACGACAGTGCTTGAGTTTGCACATGCCATTGTTGCGGTAGGGAGTGAGGCAACGCGTTTTCCGTTTATTCCAGAAGATCCACGTATATTCACTTCCACGGGTGCACTACAATTACGCTCAATTCAAGGTTCTTTATTGGTGCTTGGTGGTGGAATTATCGGCCTAGAAATGGCAACGGTGTATGCTGCACTGGGTGTTGCTGTCACGGTGGTCGAGTTTGCCGACCAATTAATGCCAGGAGCAGATACCGATTTAGTCGCTGTTTTACAAAAACGTATGGCTAAACAAGGTGTAGAGTTTTTATTACAAACGAAAGTGACTGCGGTAGAGGCTAAAAAAGATGCGTTACATGTCACCATGGAAGGCAAAACCACTGAGACGCGTTGTTTTGATCAAATGTTAATCGCCGTAGGTCGTCGTCCTTTAGGGAAAGGCATTGCTGCAGAAAAAGCCGGCATCAAAGTGGATGATCATGGTTTTATCCCTGTCGATAAACAAATGCGCACGAATGTTCCGCATATTTTTGCAATTGGTGACGTGGTAGGGCAGCCGATGTTGGCGCATAAAGCAATACCAGAAGGCAAAGTGGCGGCAGAAGTTATCGCGGGCCATAAGCATTACTTTGATCCACTGTGTATTCCAAGTGTAGCTTATACCGATCCAGAAATAGCGTGGGTAGGTTTGACTGAAAAAGATGCGCAAAAAAATGGGTCGAAATATGAAAAAGCAGTGTTTCCATGGGCAGCAAGTGGGCGCGCTTTAAGCATGGGGCGTGAAGAAGGCATGACCAAATTGCTATTTTGCCCAGAGAGCAAACGCGTGTTGGGCGCAGGAATCGTTGGGGTCTCTGCAGGTGATTTGATTGGTGAGGTAACTTTAGCCATTGAAATGGGTTGTGAAGCCGAAGATCTGGCGTTGACCATTCACCCGCATCCTACTTTAATTGAAAGTGTGGCTCAAGCCGCAGAGGCGTTTGAGGGGACGATTACAGATTTGTATATACCAAAGAAAAAGAAATAATAAGGAGCTTGTATGCCAGAAACGGGGGAGCTATCGCCAGTAGAGGGACAGCCATCGTATCAAGAGGCATTGATCCAGGAAAGTTTAGAAGAGATTCCGGTCGCGCTTGATTTACACGCAAGGGCGTTATCTAGAGGGTATAGGCCGCCTAAAGAGGTCGCGCGAAAACTCGATATGGAGGTAACTTCCTCTTTAGGCGCGGAATTACCTATCCTCTAACCTATCACCGATGGGGCTATATGCAAGACGATCTAATAAGCAAGTTTTTGAGTCATGTTGCATCCTCCCCTGAAAAAATTGCGATTATATACTCACAGCAATTGGATCCCATATCGTTGTCCTGTACAACGACGAGTGGCACTTTAACCTATCAACAATTGTACAGAGAAGTAAGCGCTTGGAAGGCGTTATTGCGTCAACGTATAAAAAAGGGGATAGTCCTCGTTTGTCTGGAACGTACGCCTCGCTTATTAGCGGTGTTATTGGCGTTACAGTGGTTAGAAATTCCTTATATCCCGATAGATTTGGCGACCCCCATTGAACGGTTGAGGCTGATTATTCAAGATAGCCAAGCGACAGCAATATTATATGATACAAAAAACTTATTGAGAAACGCCTCTTTTCCTTGTCTATCCTGGGATTTATCCAGGGTTAAACGTTTTCCTGTGGTCAAAAGTGAGATGGGCACTTATACGCCTAAACAGGCGGCGATTGCTTATATCATTTATACCTCGGGCTCGACGGGAACGCCCAAAGGGGTGGTTATTTCACGTCAGGCATTGAATCACTTTTTAACCAGGATGAGTGCGTACTTTTTAAAAGAAGATCAAGCCTTATTACTCGCAATAACGACTATTTCTTTTGATATCGCTGCACTAGAATTATATTTGCCTTTATGGCAACAAAAGACCATTTTTTTAAGCAATCAGCAGGAACACCATGATCCTGAGCATTTAGTTCGCTTACTACAGCAATATCCCATTACTTTATTACAAGCGACTCCGGCCATGTGGAGTATGTTAAAAAATATAGAATGGTCAGGAAAAAAAGAGGTAACTGCTTTGTGTGGCGGAGAGCCTTTAAGCGACATTTTGGCACAGTATTTATTGCCGCGTGTTGCGGAACTATGGAATATGTATGGGCCAACAGAGGCTACGGTTTGGTGTGCATTAAAACAAATTCGAGAAAATGAGCCGATTACTATTGGACATCCTATCCCTGGCATGGAGATGCGTGTTTTGGATAGATCATTACGAGCACTACCTGCTTATGTTAAAGGGGAGCTCTATATTGCTGGAGCAGGTTTAGCCGAAGGATATCTCCATCAAGAGGCGCTCACGCGTGCACGTTTTATTCCTTGTGCGGATGCTTTAGGGGGCTATTTATATAAGACGGGTGATATTGCGTGCAGTACCACAGAGGGTGAGTTTATCGTGTTTGGTCGCAGTGATAATCAAATCAAACTACATGGCTATCGTATCGAGTTAGAAGAAATTGAGGCGCAATTACACAAAGCAGAAGGGGTACAGGAATGTGCGGTGATGCCTTATGAAGATCATCTCTTAGCGTATATCTGCCCTAGTTTTCCGATAAGTTTTTCCAAAAAACGGATGATGCAACACCTTGCTAAGTATTTACCTGTTCATATGTTACCGCGGCAAGTAGTGCTTTTGATAAAATTACCACGCATGCCTAATGGTAAACTAGACCGAAAATCTTTACCGACCCCTGATGTTATCGCAAGCACTAAAACTTTGGTAGAGGGATCGCAGTTGACGTCGACACAAATTGCATTAATGAGTATTTGGATGGAAGCTTTACATATATCCACCATACACCCGCAGGATAATTTTTTTGATATTGGCGGACACTCCTTATTAGCGACACAGGTAATTACAGATATAGCGCATCGGTTGAATAAACAGATTTCACTACAGGATTTTTTGCGCGTTTCAACGATTAAGGCACTTGCACAGCTGGTTGATCAAGCGCAACCGATTCAGACACGAGCACATGCCATACCTGCTGCACACAACAAATACCCACTTCCTTTAAATGATTTTCAATTGTTGTTTTGGTTGTCTATATTGGTTGCTCCGGCACTAAAAACCTTGAATATTTCGGGTCGTCAACGCGTGACAGGCACTTTGAATCAAGAAGCACTGGATTTTGCCTTGCAATGGGTATATGAGCAACAAGAGGTTTTTTCTTATAGAGTCTCAAGATTTCTCCCCGTGCAAAAAAAACAAAGAAAAAAATTACCAACATGGCAGCTTACCTCACTGATAAGCAAGAATGAGGCGGCGACGGAGGCACTATTAAATACTGCATTTGATGCATTATCCAAGTCTTCTACTTGGCCTGTACATGCGCCCAAAATGAGTGCGAAACTATTCTTTTTAAAAAACAATCAGGTAGAGTTACAGATTGCGATGCCCCATTATTTGGCCGATGAAGAATCTATTAACGTATTTTTTCGGGATCTTTCAAAGGCGTATTTATTTTATGTGCAGCACAGGCCGTTATGTGTGAGTGGCGCTTCTCAGGCCTATAGTGCTTACGTATGGCATCAACAGGAGATTTTTCAGAAATTTGAGTCGAAAGATGCTGATTTTTGGAAGCATTACTTACAGGATGCTGGACTAGCAGAATTCACTTCAAAATATATTGTGACCGATACAACTAAAAAAGCATTTGCATTTTCTACCTATATAGAAATCCAAGAAACCTTGTTGACACAGCTACGCACCTTTTGTGATAAACATAGTTTAACCTTTAATGATGTATTGAGTGCAGCATTGGCCATTGCTTTATTAAAATGTGGACAGAACGATATTAAGCTGCCGGCAAAGGTCGTAATGAATATTATTAAGTCTACGCGCCGAAATGCCAGTTTAGCGAATGCAATTGGATGTTTTTTACAAATTGATTCCATTAAGCTGGGCGTTAATCTTGACCAAACCTTATTAAGCCTGTCTCAACAAGCACAGCAATCCGCCCTAGAAACGAGCGAATATCAACGTGCTGCGAGTTTGATTAAATTAGCTTCTATCGGAAAAATGTCACGTCGAGGCGGTTCTTTACTCTCTAGTGCGCTGAGCGTCGCGATTTCCATGTTGTCGAAAGTATCTCAATGGATTTACTTAAGTCCCTCCTTATTAAAAGCGTGTCAAACCTTGGCCATGATCGATCGTCAAAAAACTTTTTTGATTAATATCAATATATTAAGTGATTTTTTCTCTTCACCTACCGCGTTGCATAAACAAACTCTTTTTGATCTTCCCTGTGAAGTTATTCCTCTGCATAAGTATGATGTTCCTTTGGTGGAATATGTGCTGGAAACCTGCTTTCTTCGATCGCATGATCATACGCCGTATGTGGTTATTTCCGCTAATCTGACACCCGAGTTTCGACAGCGATTAGGGGAAACATTGTTAGCGGTCATTCAAAGCGAAGTGTCGCGGTAAGATTGGCGACTCCTGCGTTTAATTACCCTATGCGCACTATATAAGGTATAATATAAAGATACGCACTCGCAATTTGATGGGGTTTATGATGAACAGAGAAAAAGAAGTTTTGGCGATTTATCAACGACCAATAGATAAAACGCAAAAGATTCGTTTGCTGGAAGACTTAGTGCTCGACATGCTGAATGAGCTAGAAGCACAAGATCAAAATATGCATCCAGAAATTCATCATAAGTTATCGGAAGGTTTAATGCTCGCCAAGAACCTCATTAGAGAGTTACAAGACGAATAGGCAGCGGTGCTCAAGGGTTCGCAAAGGCGGTTTTTCGATTTATTGTACGAGAGAAGTTAATATAATATATGAATGCAACCAGTAATTTAATTACATTAGACGATGTTTCTTTGTCTTTTGGGCTAGACGTATTGTTAGATCACGCAAAGCTGCAAATTAGAGCGGGCGAGCGTGTTTGCTTGATTGGGCGCAATGGTGCCGGAAAATCAACCTTGTTTAAAGTGATTGATGGAACCATACTCCCGAATAGTGGCGTAGTCTGGCGTCGTTCTTCTTTAAAAGTTGCGCGTCTACAACAAGAGTTACCGCAGTCAGCAAGCAAGACAGTCTATGAATTTGTCGCTGAAGGGCTAGCAGAAGCTGGCGAACTCTTGGCAGCCTATCATGCCATGATTCATCAGCTCTCCGACACGGCAACAGACGCTGATCTTCACGCTTTGGGTCAATTACAAAAAAAAATAGACACCATCGATGCTTGGCATTTTGAGCAAGACATCAAAACGATGTTAACGAAGTTAGAATTAATGCCAGATACTTTGCTGGCGGATCTTTCGGGTGGTTGGCAAAGACGTGTAGCATTGGCACGGGCATTAGTGTGTGGTCCAGAAGTATTATTATTGGATGAGCCCACCAACCATTTAGATATTGAAGCGATTCAATGGTTAGAAGATTATTTACTGGAAAGCAATATTGGCTTAGCCTTTATTACCCATGATAGGGCATTACTGCAACGTTTAGCGACCAGAATTATCGAGCTCGATCGCGGAAAACTAACCTCCTGGCCCGGAGATTATCAAAACTTTCTGTTAAGAAAAGCAGAAATGCTTGATGCGGAAGCGAAGTTAAATTCTAATTTTGATAAAAAACTGGCAGATGAAGAAAAATGGATTCGCCAAGGCGTGAAAGCTCGACGTACACGTAATGAGGGGCGAGTACGCTCCCTAGAAGCCATGCGTTTGGAGCGTCAAAAACGTCGGAATGTCGAAGGTACGGTATCGTTTAATCTCAAAGATGCGGCCATGTCTGGGCAATTGGTGTTGGATGTCAAAAATCTTTCACATCAATATGAAGATAAAACCGTCATAAAAGATTTCTCCTTACGGGTGATGCGAGGCGATCGTATTGGTTTGATTGGCCCCAATGGTGCCGGTAAAACCACCTTATTAAATGTATTACTCGGAAAAATCCTTCCCCAACAGGGCACGGTGGTGCTGGGTACTAAACTAGAAATCGTTTACTTTGATCAGCTGCGTGCAACCCTTGATTTAGAAAAAACGGTAGTAGAAAACGTAGCAGAAGGCTCTGATATTATTGAGTTAGGGGATAAAAAACAGCACATCATTAGTTATTTAAGTGATTTTCTATTCACGCCACAGCGTGCACGCACCCCGGTCAAAGTATTATCTGGGGGCGAATGCAACCGTTTATTACTGGCCAAGTTATTTAGTCGTCCTGCAAATTTGATTGTGATGGATGAACCCACCAATGATTTAGATATTGAAACCTTAGAGTTATTAGAAGAAATATTAAGTAATTACGCCGGCACCATTTTACTGGTGAGCCACGATCGAAAATTTCTCGATAATGTGGTGACCAGCACTTTAGTCTTTGAAGGGGATGGGCATATTCAAGAGTATATTGGCGGTTATGCCGATTGGTTACGGCAAAGACCCGCAGTGCTTCCACCAGTAAAACCGACATCGGTAAAAGAGAAAATGGCAGCCGCGCCTATAAAAGCCGTATTGACGAGCAAAGAACAAGAGGAGTTAAAAAAATTACCGAAAAAAATTGAGACTTTAGAAGCAAACTTGGCGGAACATCATCAAAAGATGGCGGCGCCAGAGTTTTATACGCAAAACCCAGAGGCGATAGCCAAGTGTGTCGAGCAACAAGAAAAAATAGAGACAGATTTAGTAGCCGCTTATCATCGTTGGGAGGAATTAGAGGGGAAAAGAGGCGCGTAAGGCCTCATTGACATCAAAGCATAGCAATTTTATTAAAAAGTAATTCCCACTCAGGGAAAACATATCTTATAGCTAAAATTAGCACTCTCTATCCGAGTCGCGCGCCTGATGTTTTGACTTTTCTCCGTGAGGCGTATGAGGCGTTAAACACACCGCAGCATTACACCGTTCTGATAAATCTCTCGAATATCTTTGCGTTGCATGGCTTGAGTGAGCTGGGCGCGCCAAATTTTTGCGCCCGCGAACCCATGCGCCAAGGGCAGTAGGTGTTTGCACAAAATACTCAGCGGTACTCCACATGAAAATTGTTGTTCTATATAGGGGAGATAGGCTTCCCAGACACTTTGTCGACTGAGCAAAGGCACTTCAGGGTAGAGGGCGCGATGTATCTCAGTGAGGGCGTAGGGATTATCACAGGCCATGCGTCCGAGCATGACGCCATCCACATGCGCCAGATGCGCTTGTACTTCTGCAACACTTTGGATATTGCCATTAATACTGATGGGCAGTGCTGGGAATTCTTTTTTTAAAGCATATACATAATCATAATGCAGGGGCGGAATGCTGCGATTTTGTTTTGGATTGAGGCCCGTCAGCCAAGCTTTGCGTGCATGTACGGTGAGTCCATCGATGCCTGCTTCAATACAGGGAATGATAAAGTTTCTGAAAAATTCATAGCTGTCTTGTTGATCAACCCCAATGCGGGTTTTGATGCTAACAGGAATGTTGCAGGCTTCTTTCATGGCACGAATGCAGAGCACTACATGCTCAGGTTCTTTCATCAGGCAAGCGCCGAAACGTCCGGATTGTACTTTGGCACTGGGGCAACCCACATTTAAATTGATGCCATCATAGCCCCATTGTTCGGCAAGTTGCGCGGCGTGGGCGAGCCCGGCAAGATCGGAGCCGCCGACCTGTAAAATCACAGGCTGCTCTTCGGCCTGAAAAGTCAGCATTTTCTCTGGTTGATGGAGCAACGCGCCGAGCGCAATCATATCAGTATACAAGACTGCTTTAGGTAAGAGCAGGCGTAGAAACACGCGCATATGGCTGTTGGTCCAGTCGACCATGGGGGCGATGGCCAGAAGATGCATTATGTACTCCTCGTACTTAAATTTTCCGCGATGTTGCGAGTTCGCTCGCCATCGGTCATAGACCGCGGGCACACTCCCTTGGCTGGTTCACTGGCGCCTAGCCGAAAATCCAATTACTGTGAGTCTAAAGCCTCACAATTCTCGATTAATAATTGTAAGCGTTGGCGTCCTTGATAGCGGTTACAATCTAATTTATAAACGACATGTGCTTTCTTCGCACGATAATTAGGCCAGTTGGATTGTACTGCATAGAAGGCTATGGCATCAAGAGGTTCATCAAATGGGTTTAAGCGTAAAGAAAATTTAACATGATGCTGACCAATCACGCGTTGATCAAGAATTTCGAAGACATTATCAAAGCAAGGCTCTGGAAAGGCTTGTCCCCAGGGGCCTGCCGTTTCGAGCAGCAGTGCGGTGTCTAGATGTAGTTCTTCAGGGCGCAGCGGGCCATCTGACCATAATTGTTTGTGTGCTTGCTGGAGTCCAAGATCTGCAAAAGCCTCTTCAAACGCTTGCTTAAAGAGATCAAAATTTTCTGGGGGTAAGCTGAGTCCGGCGGCCATGGCATGCCCGCCGAATTTGCTGATAAGTTTTGGATGTGATTTATCAATATTAACCAAGAGATCGCGGATATGGACACCCGGAATAGAACGTGCCGATCCCTTGAGCTCTTGATCACTGACTTGCGCGAATAAAATAGTAGGGCAGTGAAAGCTGTCTTTTAAGCGTCCGGCGAGCACGCCAATGACGCCTTGATGCCAAGCGGGGTCAAATAGACATAAGGTTGCGGTGTTGAGTTGTTTATCCAATTGTTGATGTAACTTTTGGATATGTGCCAGTGCTTGGGTTTTCATCTCGGCTTCAATGCTGCGGCGTTCCAGATTGAGGCTATCCAGTTCTTGTGCGAGTGCACGTGCTTCGGCTAAGTCAGTGGTGAGTAGGCATCTGATGCCTAAAGACATATCTTCTAGGCGTCCGGCCGCATTTAATCGAGGACCAATGGCATAACCCAGATCACTTTCTTTAAGGTGTGAGATACTGCGCCCACTGATTTCAATGAGTGCTTGTATGCCAGCACGGCATTGTTCGTGACGAATGCGTCGTAAGCCTTGGGTCACTAAAACTCGATTGTTGTGATCGAGAGGCACGACGTCAGCAATGGTACCCAAAGCCACCAGATCAAGAAACTGTGCCATATTGGGTGCTGGGTTTTTTTCTGGATGAAACCAGCCGGTATCTTGTAAATGACGACGTAAGGCCAACATAGTGTAAAAAATGACTCCGACCCCAGCAATAGTTTTACTCGGGAAGGCGCAACCAGGTTGATTGGGATTAATAATCGCATACGCTTCAGGTAGAGTGTCTGCGGCAAGATGGTGATCGGTGACAATCACTTCAATATTGTGTTCTTTTGCCGCTAATACGCCGTCAAAACTACTGATGCCATTATCCACCGTAATGATTAATTGTGCTTTTTTTTCTGCGGCAATGCCGACAAGCCCGGGAGTGAGGCCATAACCAAATTGAAAACGATTGGGAACCAAAAAATCGACTTGCGTTGCCCCCATTGCTCTTAAACAAGAGACGGCGACTGCACTTGCGGTAGCGCCATCGGCATCAAAATCGCCGACGATTAAGATTCGTTCATGGGTCGCAATGGCTTTGCCTAGGCGTTCACTGGCTTTTTGAATATCTTTTAGCGTATCAAAAGGCAGGAGTTTACTAAGTTCTCGATCGAGTTCTTGGGCATGCGTAATACCGCGTGCCGCATAAATGCGTTGCAGCAGGGGCGGGAAATTGGATAAATCAGGTAAGGTGTCTGGGAGTGATCGTAGGGTAATATGGGGGGTGTTGGTCACGGTGGATCCTTGGTTAACAGTTTAATTTTACAGGAATTTTCCCTGGGAGATTCTCTCGGATTTTTTATTTTAATTCGAGGTATATTCACGATCGAGGTAGAAGTAATAGAGATTATAAGCGTCTTTAAAAAAACGCTATGCGCCATCCCTGGCCGCTCGCAAAAAACTTCCTGTTTTTTGACGTTTTTTAAAGACGCTTATAATCTCTATTACTTCTGCAACCTTCAGTGTATCAACCAACCCCCATGGTATCCGAGCCGCGACCGTGAGGGAGCGGAGAAGGTTAATGTTTCAAAATGCTCCACTCCCTCACGGTCGCGGATAGATCGCTCCAACGATGCGTTGGACTATTTGTTTACACCAATCTGCCCCCTCGCCCGCGCCGGAAATATAAAATGAAATCATCAATATTTTTCGCGGGAGAGGGTTGGGGAGAGAGCATCATCCCCCAAACAACTTACTCCACCAAGAGCGAGGGGAAGAGTATAAGGCATTCTTCCAAGAAATTGTATAAGGATAACGCGTGAGATTTTTCTCATTGAAATTCAGCGTTGGGTTTTCCAGAATAAGTACATCATTACGTTTAAGACGAGCATTCTCAAACCATCGTTGTGGCTTGATCTGAGAAAAAACTTTCCAATAATCAGCCTCAGGGGTGTCGGTCCAAACACGTAAGGGATAAGTATTTCCCAGATGACCACCGCCCCAAATCCAGACGCCATTCACCGGCGAGGGAAGATTCAGTTTCAGCGTAGCGCACAGCATCTGCAGCTCTGTGAGTAGTTTCGTCCACATTAAAGTGGAATCTAGTTGTTGAATCAGATGTATCATGGGTTGTTGATAGAGTGCTTCAGGGCTTTGGGTGTTTAAGATAGGGTATTCTGTAGGTGCTTGTAGTAGCCAGTACTGATCGTTATGTGCAAATAAGGTAAAACCCAAAGGGCTGAGATGGTCTTGTAGTGCATCAAATAGGGCTTGCGCGCGATCTGCAGGGGCGTTTGCTAAAGGATTTATATTGCGTAGCGTTGCATTATTATGACCAGCCTCCCAGAAAATAGGGGAGAAGATGTACCAAGCTCCGTCGAGCCCATGCTGTTGCCTCAATAGATCCGCCAGAGGTAAAGCGGGATTATCTTGTAGGACTTTTAACAGTTGTAATAAAAACGGCAGGGACTTACCAACACCTACGTCCCGCGGCTTGTCCGCGGGA
>JAUYSE010000002.1 GCA_030696465.1 Legionellaceae bacterium | reverse complement strand
AACTCGAGCAGTCTACTGACCACCGCTAGATGTCCGTTTCGGGCAGCCCCTCGAAAAGCTGTATATTTTTCTGCTTTCAGCATCTCGAGAGCATTGTCCCCCGCGAACTCGAGCAGTCTATTGACCTCCGCTAGATGTCCGTTTCGGGCAGCCCCTCGAAAAGCTTCATAGTTGTCTGCTTTCAACATCTCGAGGGCATTGTCGCCCGCGATTTCCAGCAGTCTATTGACCACCGCTAGCTGTCCGTTTTCGGCTGCCCATCGAAAAACTTCATAGTTGTCTGCCTTCAGCATCTCGAGGGCATTGTCGCCCGCGATTTCCAGCAGTCTATCGACCACCGCTAGATGTCCGTTTCGGGCTGCCCATCGAAAAGCATCATAGTTGTCTGCTTCCAGTATCTCGAGAGTGTTGCCATCCGCGATTTCCAGTAGTCTATTAACCACCGCTAGATGTCCGTTGGCGGCCGCCCATCGAAAGGAATTATAGTCCCTTGCTTTCAATATCTCGAGAATGTTATCACCAGCGATACTTTCTATATTATTGATACAATCTAAATTTCCATATTTTGATGCCCACTCAAATAATGTCTGAAAACTTTGAGCATCTGCTTGTGTTAGAGGGGCACTGAGTAAAAGGTGGTTTTTTCCTGAAATAACTACTAACTCTAAGATGAGCGTACGTGGGCGTTCAAGTAAGGTAGTTATTTCCAGAAATCGCTCGGAAGATAATTCTGGCGTGCGATAACAGCAACAAAGAAGAAATAGATTTTTAGTCATTTGGTCAGGGGCGTTTTTTTGAAACTCCTCCAAGTAAAGAGGGGTAATTTCTTGCGCCATAGACTCTACTAAAGAAAATTTATCTACGGTTTCTTTGTTTGATTTAAAAAAATCATTCCACACCAGCGCTGGAATAGATTGTGCCTGTGGAGGTATTGATTCCAACGGATCTAAGCTCAAAATACAGCGACTCATTTAAATTTACTTAATATGCTTATATTATACTCATAGTCTTGTATTTAATCAAAGGTGGTGGGTCAAATGTAGATCATATCATTAGCCATAAGTTTGTTGTGTCGCCGGATATAGTTCAATAAATTCTTATTTTGCATCCGCTATACTTTTCTTGCCTATTAATGTGTAGATTCGTAACATGAGTGGTAACTTACTTTAGCACCCACAAGTTTTTTCCCGAAATTTCCTCTTTGATAGGTTAGTAGCAGGGTAAACGCAGCTTATGTTTAAAATGAGCACGATCTATCCGAGCCGCGACCGTGAGGGCCATAGCCGTCAAGCTAAGCAGGTTAGGTGGTTTTAAGTTCATGCTCACCCCTTTTAGGTTGAATCCATTAAATTTTGCACAGATGTTTTCTTCTTTCGCGTTCTTCTATCTTTAAACGCGAAATCTTTAAAATCTTCTAGGGTGTGTTGACCATTGATTCCCAACGCTTCGCAAAAAAAAATTTTAAGAATGGAACTCTATTTCCCTTTGTTTTTCAAGAACTTTTATGTGATTCTTTAAACCTTAGCTTGACGGCTATGCCGTGAGGGCTCACTGCTATTAAGTTAAGGTTTTAAGGTCGTCATCCTCGCCTCCACTGAACGTGCAATAACAGCGGAAATAAGAGTAGCGAGGCTCCAATACTACTCTCGAACAAGGGCTTTCGCATGGATCTTCGCTACTCATTGTTTGTGCCTTATTTGCATCTTTACGAGGCGAAGATGACGACCTCACCTCCTGTTTAGATTTTAGAGGATCTTGCCATGAGGTTAGTGGAGTGTTGAGCTTGGGTGGGAATGGCGGAGAGTTAGTGGTAGGCTATACCTATAATTCATGTAAAAAGGATGGTTGCATGTTACTTTTAGATACTTCAGCGATCTGCGTCATGATCAAAGAGATTGGTCTGATGAATTTTTATCGACGGTTGTCAGATTATTTAATAGAAGACTTTTCCAATTGGGAACATTTTCAAAAGTGTAAACGGCATGCTTTTTATGTTCCGAATGGTGTTATTGAATTAATGCCCATCTGTAATGATGAGTTATATAGTTTTAAATATGTAAATGGTCATCCCCCAAATCCACTTCAACAAAAATTGAATGTCATTGCTTTTGGGATGTTAGCGGACGTGGAAACTGGTTATCCTCTGATGATAGCCTCTATGACCTTACTTACGGCCATACGGACCGCCGCCATTTCTGCCTTATCTTCACGTTACCTGGCAAAAGAGAATAGCAGCTGTTTAGCGCTCATTGGTTGTGGTGCACAAAGTGAATTTCAAGCGCTGGCGCATCATGCTTTATTTAATATAGCGGAGGTGCGTTATTTTGATATCGATAAAAAAGCGATGCAGCGTTTTGCACAGAATACGCAATCTGAATCATTTACGTTAATCCCTATGAATAATGCGCGGGATGCTATAAAAGGGGCCGACATCATTGTGACCTCTACGGCCACCAAGGGCCATCATCATGTATTAAAGTTGGATTGGTTAACGCCAGGGCAACATATTTGTGGTATTGGGGGAGACTCTCCCGGGAAAACCGAATTAGATCCTGAAATTCTGAGGCAGAGTAAAATTGTGGTGGAATATTTTCCGCAAACCTTGCATGAGGGTGAAATTCAAAATTTAGGTGAGCAAGCGGCAGATTATGTCTATGCTGAATTATGGGAGATTTTAAGTGGTATAAAGCCAGGGAGAGCGAATCCGAATGAGATTACCGTATTTGACGCAGTGGGCTTTGCCCTAGAAGATTTTAGTGCGTTACGTCTGTGTTATCAGCTTGCAACGGAATGTCAGGCAGGAAAACACATCTCATTAATTCCAGATATAATGAGTGATTGTAAAAATTTATATGGTTCATTTATGGGGTGTACATTATGAATATCCCTCATGTTTTAACCTTGTTGGGTTTTGCTTCGGGTATCGCCGCAAATAATGCAGATTGTGCCTTGGGGCCAAAGTATTTATATGAGCATCCGCAATTATTTCAAGACTTCCCTTTAAAGACACATTGGCCGTTGATAGTAGAGGCTCGTTCTTCAGCACGAGGGTTGAATATCGTATCCGTACTCGAAAAAAAACTCCATGAATTAGGAACGGCTGTACAAGCTTTAGTGGCAAATAATCAGCCTTTTTGTGTGATTGGCGGAGATCATAGTTGTGCCATGGGAACTTGGGAAGCCGTCGCGCAGGTGAAGCGCTCTGCAGGCGATATAGGATTAATTTGGATTGATGCACATTTGGATGCACATACCCCTGAAACCACTAGTACGCAAAATATTCATGGAATGCCCGTGGCACATTTATTGGGTCAAGGTCTCGATGGCTTATGCCATCTTTTCGATAATAAGGCGGCACTAAAGCCTGAAAATTTATGTTTGATAGGTATTCGTAGTTATGAAAAAGGAGAACTTGCGTTACTCAAACGCTTGGGAGTGAAAATTTATTTTATGGAGGAGGTCAGGCAACGAGGGCTTACTCATGTATTTGCAGAGGCCCGCACTCAGGTTATGCAGTCAACGTGTGGATTCGGAGTGAGCATTGATATGGATGCGATTGATCCAGGCGATGCGCCAGGGGTAGGATGTCCTGAGTCCGGAGGTATATCAGGTATTGATTTAATTCAAACATTAACACAAATTGCAGAGGATCCAGCGCTGATTGGTCTAGAATTTGCTGAATATAATCCGATACTTGATGAAAACGAAAAGACGGCAATATTACTCGTTGCTTTGATTCGTGCCGTCTTTGCGACTTAGAGCGAAGCGAAAAGGACTGTATCGGATACCTTGTTTGGCCGTGTTTTGAGGTTGGGCGGGAATGGCTGGCACGTCGACAAATTATATTGTGTTATCAGGAGATGTTCTATCTGCAATATCAGGGCTTATACTATGTATCTTTGTTTTCAGAGAGATTGTTTTACGTATGGATGCTTCTTGAGTTTTTTGTTTTACAATAGCCTGCGCTTGTAATGCTAAATGTTCACTTAATTTTTTTACCACAGGTATATTAGTTGGGCTCGAGTGATTAAAGGTACTAATTTTTGATTCTATTTGGGCGATCAGTGATTTTTCGCGTGCACTTAATTTTTTTTGTGTTTGCTGTACAGCCTGTATATCTTGTAAAGGTTCTATGGCAACATCACGAATTTTAGGGAATACCTTTAACAGGACTGCAGCTATTTTTTTATCAAAAT
Organism: Legionellaceae bacterium; assembly: GCA_030696465.1. Taxonomy (GTDB): domain Bacteria; phylum Pseudomonadota; class Gammaproteobacteria; order Legionellales; family Legionellaceae; genus JAUYSE01. The sequence continues at coordinate 613 of JAUYSE010000002.1, read as the reverse complement.
TATTGGCTACTTGACTCAATTTCCCTTGTATTACAGCAATATTCCGTAGTTCTTTTAGCACTTCTTTTATAAACATTGATATTTCATCGTACTGTAATAAAGCGCTTTGCAATGAGAGATGAGCCGTTTTTAACTGTTCCAAATCTCTTCCGGATAAATGCGCGACAGAACTCGTCATTTCTGGTTTTTTTGAGGAAAGTTTTTCGCAAAGCGCTTTAGTTTCCGCATGGATTTTCGACAATTGAGTACTCAACTCCTCTGGCCTTTTTTCACTTAATGTCAGGAGATCTTGTTTGCACTGTTGATCGCGTGTTTGCGGTGTGATTTTTGTTACCAGTGTTTTTAATTTTTCAGGTGCCCTGGCGTGATAAGTGCCACTGACAAGAGAGCTTGCCTTACTCATCCCATATAATAGAGAAGAAGATAGCTTTTGTGTCGTATTTGGATTTTTTAGGGCTGCAATATTACTTTGTAATCGATTTTTTATCGTGCTTGGTGCGGTTTCCATTAAAGAATCAACAGCGGCTTCATGCTGTTCTAAGAGCTCTACCGCATATTGTTGCCCAGTAGGGTTAGAGGCAATTTTTTGTAAGGTCGATTGTAATGGGCTTAT
>JAUYSE010000229.1 GCA_030696465.1 Legionellaceae bacterium | reverse complement strand
AAGGAACTTCTATGATTCCGCTAGAAGAATTTCCAATAACTACATCTGCATGCTCTACTGCACTCAAGTAACGCTTATAGCCCAGAGATTTTACTGCAAAAGCTCGTTTAGGATTATCTCGACAATATTGTTCCAACTTTTGGATAATTGTATAGCCATGATTATCTGCATTTGGATATGTAAACAATACACAATGATCTCGCTTTTCATCTAGAATATTCAATAAGGTTTCAAATACCATAGCTGTTGGTTGAGCATCTAAGGTTACTGGATGATAAGTAACCAATATATATGGTTGCCGTAAATCAATATCTAAAGATTGCTTTAGTTCACAAAAAGATAAGCGCTCATTCCTCACAATATGCTCTAACCCTGGAGCACCAACGTTAAATACGTTCGTCGCTTCTTCTCCCATTTGGACAACACGAGCATAATATTCTTGAGCAGCCACAAAATGCAGAAGGGCCATTTTAGTAATCGCATGTCGAATGGAATTATCATAAGCACCTAGTGTCAATTCACCACCATGAATATGCGCAATAGGGATATTCATAATAAGTGCCGCCTGAGCAACAGCTAATGCCTCAAAGCGATCACCTAAAATAACCAACAAGTCTGGTTGTAATCGAGCTAACGCATCTGCAAAGCCAATCGTCGCAAGCCCCATAGATTTAACCACACCAACGGATGAGTCAGACGATAATAACATTTCAACTGTTGCATCAATGCTAAATCCATCGGCTTCTATTTCGCGCCATGTTTCACCATACTGCGGTGATAAATGCATACCTGAAACAATAAGTTGCAATACCAATTCATTATCATTTTGAATGGCTTTTAATAACCAATACAATAATCCATACTCCGCTCTCGTCCCAGTAAATACAGCAATCTTACGCATTTTTATCTCCATCACCTATAACGGTACTCGGAAGATTTACTATTCTCTCAGAGAGCCATTGTGCATTAGGCAAAGAACCTGTGGGAACATCACGAAACATGGAAAGCCCATTCATCAACTGCCAAATAGGCCTCATCATCACATTTGAATCATTACAAAAGGTTAATAACGCATCTCTCTGCCGCTTATCTTCGCAAATCACGGCATTCAGCCAATAATTACTACGGCAATTTTCGGGTTCTTTGACAAATTGCATCGAAGAAGACTTAAAAAATTGCTCATAATCAGCAGCAAGTCGTCGCTTTGTTTTTACAAAAAACTCCAATTGCTCCAACTGCGCGCATCCCATAGCAGCGTTAAGATTCGGCATCCGATAGTTAAAACCAATTTCATCGTGAACAAACTCATAAGAATGCGGTATTTTTGCAGTGGTTGTTAGATGTTTCGCTTTTTTAGCCAAGGCAATATCTGTCAAAATCATCCCCCCTCCGCCGGTAGTCATGATTTTGTTTCCGTTAAAACTTAATATGCCTATTTTTCCGAATGTACCGGTATGTTGCCCATGATATAAGCTACCTAATGATTCCGCAGCATCTTCAATCAGCGTTAGATGCCATCGAGAACAAACTTCTAACAAACCATTTAGATCAGCCGGATGACCAAAGGTATGCATCGGAACACAGGCTTTGATAGTCCGCAAATTTTGTTTATACCGACAACAACCTACATCATCAATAAAAGCATGCTCATCGAGCCATTCACTTAAGGCTACAGGTGATAAACCAAGATTTTTACAATCCACATCGATAAAGATAGGCTCTGCACCACAATAACTAATAGCATTGCAGGTAGCTACAAAAGTTAATGGTTGGGTGATGACATAATCCTCTTTACCAACACCCGCCAGTAACAACGCCATATGCAAAGCACTTGTACCATTTACCGTAACTACCGCGGCAGGGCTGCCTGTATAAGCCGCAACTTCATGTTCAAAACGATCAACATACGACCCGACGCTAGAAACAAATGTCGAATCAATAGCATCTAATACGTATTGACGCTCATTACCCTGAAAAATAGGGGCATGTAATGATATAAAGTCATCGGTACCGTATTGATCCCGAATAAATTTTACGAGAGATTGAAACATAATCATACTCAAACGTTGTAAATATGAGCCTTATATTTGGCTAAGTGTCCATCGGAAGTAAACCATTCTATGGTTTTTTCTAAGCCTTGCTTTATCGTATATTGTGGCTCAAATCCGGTTAAATCACGTATTTTAGTATTATCACACCATAATCTTGAAACTTCAGATTTCTCCGGGCGTTGACGCTGCTTATCGAATACAAACTCAATCTGACTATTCATAAGCGTACGAATTAAATCAAGCGTATCCGCAATAGAGATTTCATAATTTGACCCAATATTAACAACTTCGCCTATGGCTTTATCACAACGAGCTAACTCTAAAAAACCACGGCAAGTATCTGCAACGTAATTAAAATCACGAGTAGGCGTCACATCACCCAACTCAATTTTCTCTAGTCCACTCGCGATCTGTGAAATAATTGTTGGAATAACAGCTCGTGCAGATTGTCTTGGTCCGTAGGTATTAAATGGCCGAGCTATTGTCAAAGGTAAATCAAACGCGTTAAAAAAGCTCATCGCCATCGCATCTGCACTAATTTTAGAAGCACTATACGGTGATTGTGGTTGCAATGGATGTTTTTCATCAATAGGTACGTATAAGGCGGAGCCATACACCTCGCTCGTAGAGGTATGAATCACCCGATGTACGTTGTTATCCATAGCCGCCTGGCAAATATTTAATGTTCCTTGTACATTTGTATCCACATAACTAGCTGGAGCAACATAAGAGTACGGAATGGCGATGAGTGCAGCTAAATGAAAAACAATATCCACGTTTTTAGTGATTAGTTTACAATAATGTGGATCACGAACATCGCCGCTGACGATTTCAATATCGTTTAGGCAACTGGTCTCTTCAAGCCAACCCCAAGAGCCAAACGAATTATACTGCGAAAGTGCTCGAACCTGATACCCTTGAGTAACCAATAATTCCGTTAAATGTGAACCAATAAATCCATCCGCACCGGTAACTAAAACCCTCATTCAGCTTCCCCATCTAAATAAAATTTATGAACACTTCAAGC